>CAIMAP010000147.1 GCA_903838995.1 uncultured bacterium
AAAAAAAATGAAAAATTTTAAAATATCACTCACAATTTTATTTTTTGCTATTATTAATTCTGCAAATTCACAAGTAAGAATTGTAAATAGTACTTCAAATTCATCAGCATCGAACAGTTCAGCTTTTATTGATGCTTCATCTAATAGTACTTCAAATGCCACAACCAATATTGGTAAAGGTTTGCTCTACCCAAGGGTAGATTTAACAACATTTGCATCCTTTTCAGGTTCACCAACAGGAATTGGAACTTCATACCCAACTCGTTTTGATGGTATGGTTGTTTACAATACCGGTACAGGAAATACGTTAAGTAGTGCTTCTACTACTATTGTAGCAGTAACCCCAGGTTTTTACTATTACAATAATAAAAGTAACACTTTAACAGGTGGTGTATGGAAACCAGTAGGCGAAAACGCAGTCAAATTCAAAGACGGCACTACTACTGCTGATGCTGTTTTTACAGGAGGGAAAGTTGGTATTGGTACTACTTCTCCAAGTGCATCTGCTGCTTTGGAAGTTAATTCTACTACCAGTGGAATTTTAATTAGCAGAATGACCTCAACTCAGAGAGGTTTAATTACTTCTCCAGCAAACGGATTATTGATTTTTAACACCTCAAACAATTCATTTGAGGTATTTAAAAGCACATGCTCTTGTTGGGTAACTATGAATGATAATGGAAATACGGCTGCAGCAAGCTTAGTAAATAATGTCCCTACTGTTTCGAATATAAATTACAAAGGGAATTATAGGGCAGGTGGTACTGCCAATGTAGTATATACTTATTCGGATTCAGAAAATGATGTGGAAGGTGCAACGACCATTATTTGGGAAATTGCAAATGATGCAAACGGAACTGCCAGAACTACCCTTAGTACAAGCGCAACACCCACTTTTGTCACTGCGAATGCTGGGAAATATGTACGGGTAAAAATTACCCCTAGAGCGGCAACAGGCCTCCTAAATGGTATTGACTATTATGGCGGATGGAATTTAATTGAAGCAGCAACTATGCCTTATGGCTCTGCTGTTATTTTAACTGGCAATACTGAACAAGGTAGCTTATTAACAGGATCTTATACTTTTAATGGCGGAACAGGGATTGAAAACATGATATTAGGTTCTACATTTAATTGGCAATCTGCTACTAGTAATAAAGGGGCTAACACGAGTACAATGGCCATACCTGTTGATTTATTAGCTTTTGGCAAAACAATTAAACCTACTGTTGCAGAAGTAAATAGATTCATTCGTTTCGGGGTGAGAGCAAGAGATAATGCTTCCATTGTAACTACAAATTTTGTATATAGTGACTGGATAGGACCAATCACTTTAGCACCAGAAACAGCTCCAACCGCTACAAATGTTACTTTATCGCAAGCTCCCAATACCGGTTTAGAGATTAAAGGTTTATATACGTATAATGATATTAATAATGACCCTGAAGACACAAGTGTTTATCAATGGTATACTGCAACGGATAATCAAGGAGCGAACAAAACGGCCATTAGTGGAGCAACATCTCAAAGCTTACTAATAGACAATTCTAAGATTGGTTCAAATATTGGTTTTGGTGTAACGCCTAAAGCACTTACGGGCAATAAGACAGGAACAGAAGTGGTGTATTTTAATTCAACTGCCACAAGTTTATCCGTTCCATTAGCATCTAATTTAAGTTTTAGTGGTAGTCAATCAACAGGTTTAGTGGGGAATACCTTAACAGGTACCTACACCTACACGGCTAATGGTAGTACTGGAACAGAAGGTAGCACATTGCTTAAATGGTATACGGCTAATAATGCTAGCGATGCAGGAACATTGGTGGCTACAGGTAGTACATATTCTCCCACTTCAGCTGATTTCGGAAAATATATCATTTTTGAAGTAACACCTGTTTCAAGCACAAGCGTAACAGGGCAAGCTACTAGAATTTCACGCTATGCAGGAACTCAAATTCTTGATTTTACTGCTCAGGTAGTTCAGGCTGCATATTCTTTAAGAAAATTAAAAGCCACCTACACTGGTAATGCAATACAAGTAAGAAGAAGTAGCGACAATACGACAAGTGATATTGGCTTTACTTCAACAGGTTTACTGGATGAGGCTGCCGTTACAAGTTTTGTAACTAATAATGGAGCAAATCCAACCGCAAATGGCTTTGTTTCCATCTGGTATGATCAGAGCGGTAATGGTAGAGATATAATTAATTCAACCTTAACGCAACAACCAACTATCGTGACAGCTGGGGTACTAGAAAAATATAATGGACTACCTACAATAAAATTTAATAGAACCTTATATAATAGGTTATATAATACCCCTACAAGTCCATATCTTGTATCTTCTTATATGGCTGTAACTGCTTATACTGCTTCAGCAAATTGGACTGGTATTTATGATGGATTAATTACTGAAAATGCCAGTGCCAACAACACTGGCGGAATTTTTGCAACTGCAGGCACTGATCTATTAGGAAATACTAATATAGCAACTCCTATGTATAGAAATAAAATCAGCCAAACTACATTTAGTTTCGGAACACCACTTTCAAATTTAAATGTACTCTACCTTGAAGCTGGTAGTGAAATTTATAATTGGTCCGGAGTTGTAGTAGGTCAAGATAGGACTCAACAAGGTCGAAATTGGGGAGGTCCGGTTTCAGAAGTTATTATATTTCAAAATAAACTTAGTTCTAATAATTATGTGGATGTCTTAAAAATACAAGATGCCCAGATATTGTATTATTTAGGAAAGTAACAAATTCCCTTTCGAGCATTGCTTTAGCATATCAAAAGCAATGCTCGATTTGGGCTTTATAATTACTGATTTTAAAATTGGAATGTTAAGCCAAGCATTTGAAAGTTTAGCAATGGCATCAATATTAAATGAATTATACGTAATATAATTCGATGAATTAATTATTAGTTTAAAAAAGAATTCAATGATAAAAATAGTAAAACTTACAGTACTATTTTGTTTATTAAGTAGTATATCGTTCTCTCAAGTGGGGATAGGAACCAACACGCCAGATAGTTCGGCTATATTAGACCTTAAGAGCACTACCAAAGGTTTTTTACCACCCCGCATGACAGCAGCTCAACGAAATGCCATTTCTTCACCAGTTGCAGGGTTATTAATATGGTGTTCAAATTGCGGCCCAGCAGGAGAAATACAAGTTTATAATGGCAATAATGCTTGGACTAACTTGATAGGTGAAACAGCCGCGGGTGCTTTTATCTGTGGAACCAGTACGGTTACATTTACTTATAATGGTGCTAGAGTAACATATGGAACAATTTCTAGAACAATTAACGGTATTACCAAATGTTGGCTTGACCGAAACTTGGGTGCAACAAGAGTTGCAACTACAGCCAATGATCCTTATGGATATGGGGATTCTTTTCAATGGGGTAGAAGTGCTGATGGACACCAACTCAGATCACAAACATCGAAGGTTGGTATTTCTAGCACTACATCCACTCAATCTACAACAGATAATCCAGGACATGGTAATTTTATAATTGGTAGTTTAGATTGGAGAACCACACAAAACAACAACTTATGGCAAGGTTATAATGGCATCAATAATCCTTGTCCTAATGGATTTAGAGTTCCAACTAAAGATGATTTTACTGCAGAGATGAATACCTGGGGGGCAAATAAAGCAACTAGTGCATTCAGCTCAACATTGAAATTACCATTATCGGGTTATAGAGATAACAGTGGAAATGTAAATAATTGTTTTGGAAGTAATGATGCTGCTGAATATTGGACTTCAACAGTTAGTTTAACTAATTCAGTTTATTATGCAAACAAATTTGAGTTTTTTGGAACATCAGCATACTTTTATGAAGACACCAACAGAGCTGCGGGTTGTGCAATTCGTTGTATCAAGGATTAAATAAAATTTGTATAGTTTTCTGATTATATATTAAATTTTTGAAGGAAATTTCCCCCAAAAATAAATTCATAAAAAAACAAAAATGTAAAACCCATCAATAGTAAAAATTTTAGAATATTCTTTTTTATTTAACTAATCTCTTCATTTTTGTCATATAAATTCAAACATTTTATTGCAACAATATTTTTATTACTTCTTGCTATTATTAGTCAAGCCCAAAATTTGGTAACAGGAAACTTCCCCTACATGGCTGGGTCAAAATTGAGCTTAATTGGTTTTGAAAACATGGGTATTTATTCCATAGATAGCACAATTGTAGACCCACAAGGTCAGTTTTCTTTAAAGTTTGGAAGCAAAGATTATGGCATGGGTTACATCATGTCTGCTGATAATAAAATTTATTTTTTGGTTTTGGCCAATGAAAATATTCAACTAAAAGGAGAACAAATTAGTTTGCCAGAAAGCATTCAAATTATCAGTGGCACAGAACAAAAAATATTTGAAACCTATGCCAAGCAACGTAGCAAACGACAGCAAGCAATAAGCGCCTGGCAATATTTGCAAAACATTTATTGGACAGATACCACCCTTGATTGGCCTTCCAAAATGAAGAAAACAATTTTTTTAGAACAGCAAAGAATAGCCAAAGAAGATAAAGCGTATTTGAAAAACCTAGATCCAAATTCTTTTGTATATTGGTATTTACCCACTCGCAAATTGGTAAGTGAAGTGGATGCAATTGTTAAAAGCAGTCCAATGCAAATACCGGCTACCATTGCGGCTTTTAGGACTTTAAATTATAACAAAGCCAAATTGTATAAAAGTGGTTTATTAAAAGATGCATTGGAAAGTCATTTTTGGCTTATTGAAAACATGGGTGCACCTTTAGAAACCGTATATAAAGAAATGAAAATTTCTATAGATTATATAATTCCAAACTTGTTAAGTAATGAAGCGCACTTGAACGAGGTTACCAAATACTTGTTTAATTTATTTGAAAAACACAGTTTATTTGATGCCTCCGAATACTTGGCTATAAAGTTATTAACTCAAAATAGTTGTGTTATTAACAACGATTTTGCTAGGCAATTAGAAATGTACCGATCTATGAAAATTGGTAATATAGCGCCCAATATTGTTTTTGAAAATGCTACCAAACCATTTGCACAATTAGCAGACATCAATGCTAAATATAAACTCATTGTTTTTGGTGCCAGCTGGTGTAGCAAATGCAAAGAAGAAATTCCAAAGCTTTTACCATATTACGAAACTTGGAAAAACAAGTATCAGTTAGACGTTGTATTTGTTTCTTTAGATACAGATTTAAGTAGTTTTCAAAACTTTGCCAAAGATTTTCCTTGGGTTTCCACCTGCGATTTAAAAAGTTGGGAAGGCAAAACAGTCAAAGACTATTTTGTTTTTGGCACACCCACCATGTACTTATTAGATATGGATAATAAAATAGTTTTAAAGCCTAATTCCGAAAAACAAGTGCAGGCTTGGATAGATTCAAAATAAAACTTAAAAAGTATGAAAAAATTATTAATTGTATTAGCACTTTTTATGGTTGGAATGAATACCTTAAATGCCCAAGATACTTGGGTAGCTAAGGCAGGTTATTTTGGAGGAAATATTTTTTCAGCTGCATCATTTTCTATTTGCTTAAAAGAAGACAACAAAATAATTAGCACTATAAAAATAATGATCGAGGATTGATGACATTTGCTATGGTGAAGGCTTTTTGCTTAACAATTATTCAACACCGTATTGCAATTAGAGATTCTCATAAACAAAAAAACCACTCTTTTCAGAGTGGTTTTTTGTGATCCCGCTGGGACTCGAACCCAGGACCCCAACATTAAAAGTGTTATGCTCTACCAGCTGAGCTACGAAATCATTCCCTTTTTCAAGGTCTGCAAATGTACAAGTTTCTATTAAAACTGCAAATGTTAATCCTATTTATTAATCAACAATTCTTTAATCTATTTAAAATCAGGAAATTTACTTATTCAGTTTTGTCTGAAATGGCCTTTCCCTTTGTATCTCGAGCAATTACAGTTGCTCTTTTGAAGTCTTTGGTATTGCTAAACAAACACCTGTAAGTATAATGTGTTTTGGCTAATACGGCACCAACAGATTCATGTAGTGCTCGCATTTTAGGATTAAAATCACCTACCCAAGACAATTCAATTTCTTTATATTGATTGGTCTTCCTAATCATCTCAATGCTCTTCATGATGAGTGCAGATTCTAAGCCCGATTTTTGATACGCAGGTTTTACGCCCATAATCACTACGCGCAAACGGTCCATTTTACCGATCATTCGGTAATAGGCAAATTTCAATTTGGCAAAGAAGTTCGTTTTGCCTTTCATGTATTTAATGATTTGATTAATATCTGGAATAGTAATTACAAATGCGGCTGGATTACCATCTACATAAGCAAACCAAATGAAGCGCTCATCTATAAATGATTTCATTTTTTCTAAACTTTCTAATACCGTTAGATTGCTCATAGGGCTAAAGTTTTCATGAAATTGCCATGCATCATTATAAATATTTTGAAAATCTTGAGAGTACTTATTCAAGTTCGAAAGCCTTAAATGTTCAAAGCTATAACCAGGTTTTTTCGAAACCCATTCGGCAATTTTGGCAAATCTTTCGGGCAATGGTTTATGGGCATCCATATGATTCGAAATTTGTTCGAAATATAAATTGAACCCGTAGTTTTCAAATAGTCTTTGGTAATAATTTGGGTTATAATTCATACCAACCGCTGGATGCGTAAAACCTTGCACCAATAAGCCCCAGAAATTATCGTTCTCACCAAAATTAATTGGGCCATCCATGGCTTCCATGCCGCGAGTTTGTAACCAATTGCGGGCTGTATCCATTAATAGTTTTGCTGCGCTTTCATCATTAATGCATTCAAAGAAACCCATGCCACCGGTAGGCTGATCAAAGCTATAGGCCTTTTTCTGATTGATGAATGCAGCTACTCGGCCAATTATTTTTCCTTCATCTTTTAAAATCCAACGCGCAGCTTCGCCATGCTGGTGAAAATTATTAGTAGCAGGATTAAAAATATTATTGATTTCGATATCGAGCGGACGAACATAAACCGAATCGTTTTGATAAATAATTTGCACCATGTCTAAAAAAGACTGTGCTTGAGCGGCTGTTGTTACGGCAATAATTTCCATGTATTTCTTTCGCTATTTTTTATCGTAAACACAAAACGAAAAAGCATATGCATGTTTTTCGTCTGCGGGATGATCTTCTTTTGATACCAATGTCCACTCGTCCCAATTGATACTAGGGAAGAAGGTATCGGCATTAAAACTAGCGGCAACTTTGGTAATGTATAACCTATCCACTAATGTTAAGGATTGCTCGTAAATGCTTCCGCCACCAATAATATAGCCATCTGCTTTTCCTACTAATTCAATGGCTGCATTCAAGGAAGAAGTAATTTCTGCACCAGCATATTGCAAATCTTTTTGTGTGCTAATGACAATATTTCTTCTGTTGGGTAAGGCTTTGCCAATAGACTCGAAAGTTTTTCGGCCCATAATAATGGCATTACCAGTTGTTACATTTTTAAAAAAGCTTAAATCTTTAGGTAAATGCCATAGTAATTGGTTATCCTTACCAATAGCATTATTTTGATCGATGGCAACAATTAAGGCAATCATTATTTTGTATTAAAAATTAAACAGCAACCGCTGCTTTGATGTGTGGGTGAGGATCGTAGCCTTCAATGCTAAAATCTTCAAATTTAAAATCAAAAATATCTTTAATGGCAGGGTTCATTTTTAATTGTGGTAAACTCCTGAAATCTCGAGTCAATTGTATTTTGGCTTGTTCGAGGTGATTGGTGTACAAGTGTGCATCGCCTAAGGTATGAATAAATTCGCCAACTTGTAAATCGCATACTTGGGCCACCATATGTGTGAGCAAAGCATAAGAAGCAATGTTAAATGGTACACCTAAAAAAATATCGGCACTGCGTTGGTATAATTGACAACTGAGCTTGCCATCAGCAACATAAAATTGAAAAAACGCATGACAAGGAGGGAGCGCCATTTGTGGAATCACGCCAACATTCCATGCACTCACAATTAAGCGACGCGAATCAGGGTTGTTTTTAATTTGTTGAATTACCTGTGAAATTTGATCAATTGATTGACCATCTGGCGCTGGCCAAGAACGCCACTGCGAACCATATACTGGTCCTAGGTTACCTTGTTCGTCGGCCCATTCGTTCCAAATGCTCACGCCGTTTTCTTTCAGGTATTGAATATTGGTATCACCCTTCAAAAACCAGATCAGCTCATGCAAAATGGATTTGAGGTGTAATTTTTTAGTAGTGAGCATTGGAAAGCCATCGGCTAAGTTAAATCGCATTTGATAACCAAATACACTAATGGTGCCGGTTCCAGTTCGATCTTCTTTGTGCGTGCCATGGTCTAAGACATGCTGCATTAATTGGTGATATTGTTTCATGCTATGGAATCTTCTCTTACAAAGAAAATAAATGTATTTTTACCATCCTATACTTGTGGAAAAAGAAGGATGATAAACTTTCCGAACGCCAAAATAAATATTGGACTAAATATTACCGAAAAAAGGAGCGATGGTTACCATAACATCGAAACCATTTTTTATCCTGTACGATTACACGACGCCCTCGAAGTGCTTCCGAGCGATCGGATAGCAATGGAAACTTTTGGTTTGCCAATTCCGGGCGATGCCCAACAAAATTTATGTTTAAAAGCGCTCGATTTAATCAGAGCCGATTATGCCATCAAACCAATCGCTATTCGATTATTGAAAAACATTCCCATGGGAGCGGGTTTGGGTGGAGGTTCGGCCGATGCCGCATTTTTCATCAAACTACTCGATGCTTATTTCAATTTAAATATGTCAAAGGAACAGATGATTGCTTATTGCAACCAGCTGGGAAGCGACTGTGCTTTTTTCATTGAAAATAAGCCCATGTTTGCTTCGGGTAGGGGAAATGTGTTCGAATCGCTTCCGGTTTCGTTAGAAGGGCTTAAAATCGTGCTAGTGAAGCCGGAGATTCATGTTAGCACCTCCGTGGCTTATGCTTCAGTAAAGCCTCATCAACCAGCTCAAAATTTAAAAGATTTAATTTGTTTGCCAATCGATCAATGGCAAGCGCATATTTTCAACGATTTTGAAAATGCCATTTTCCCCCAATACCCCGAGTTATTAAAAATCAAAAATCAGCTCTTAAGCATGGGCGCAAAATATGCTGCCATGAGTGGGAGTGGATCTACCCTTTATGGAATTTTTGAGGACTATCCTTTGGAGCTCGAAAAATCTTTCCCGGGCACGCAAATTTTTTGCTGCTAATCTTCGCTTAAAAAATCTTGGTCTTCTTGCGATAAATTTTGGGCACCACCTATTTGAGCTGCTTCCGAATTTTCCATCGGAATGCCTGTCGAATTTGCTTTAGATTTTGGCGCGATCAATAATCCGACAATAAGTCCGATTAAGAAAATAGTAAGAACCAAAACAAATTGGGTAATGGGGAAGGAGTACCACAAAAATTGGAGTGTCACATTTGTTTGATTTTGGATGGCAAACAATCCAAGAGCTGCACTTACCAAGGTTAAAATTACTGTTTTAAACTTCATGTTGGTTTTATCTTAAATTAGCTTTATTTATTTTTTGTAAAGTGTTGATTATTAATATTATAAATTGTTAAAATTCAACTAATGCTAAAATAATTAGGAATATTTTTCATTTTATCTTAATAATTACTTTTAATAGATGTTATAAATATACTGATTTATAGTTAGTTATAAAATTTATATAAATTGATATTTTACAATTATTTTCTTTAAAATCGCCTCCATTGAGGCTCAAAATCACTTTTTTATTTTGGCTATAATTCGCAATATAGGAAAATAATCAATGAATTTTTAAGCCTTAAATTAGGCTATTTTTTTAAGCTGATTTTGGTGAATATATAAGCGCATTTGCTTTAATTGCCCTAACTCTTTTACTGACAATTTAGCTTATTTTAGCTTGCCCCCACCCCATCGGAGGGCTTATAATTGAAAATATATAACAGGGTTTAATGCTATATCAGGCCTATTTTTGATTTGCTTGAAGTCTTGATTTGATCAAAGGATAGCTAAAAACAGCTACTAAAATGAGTGCTGCACCCTGGTAAAATCCAGCAGACATGAGCTCTTTTGACCCAAAAATAAGGTAGGCGAGCACAATTCCATAGAGTGGTTCGAGGTTAGTTGTGAGTACTACTGTATAGGCACTTAGCTCTTTCATTACTGCAACTCCAAATACATAAGCAATTGCAGTACAGATAGTTCCGAGAATAATTAAGTAAAATAAATCAGTATTCGATATTTGCATCTGAAACTGTTCTGCGCCTGGATTAAGCGACATATACGCGCTCAAAAAGGCCAATCCACCTAACATTTCGTAAAAAGAGATGCTGGCAGCTTCGATTTTTTTAACTGCTTTCTCGTTTAAAATGGTAAAAATACTAGCCATTAAGGAGGCTAATAAGCCATAAATAATGCCCGATGTATAATTGGTTTCGAAGTGAAAAATTAAAATAATACCTAAAATAATGACCAATCCAATGATTAAATCGAGCGCTGAAGTTTTTAATTTGGTATAAAAAGGAGACAATAAACTGGTAAATAATGCACTCGAAGAAAGGCAAACTAAGGCTACAGATATGGTCGAAGTTTTAATAGAATGGTAAAAAAAGAACCAATGCAAGGCCACAATTCCTCCAATTCCAATTAATTTACCGAGGTCTTTTCGGTTAATTTTTAATGATTTTTTGGTCCAAATATGATAAATCAAGAGCGATATACAAGCAATAAGCATGCGATACCAGACCAATTCTAGGGCTGCAATACTAATTAATTGACCTAAAATTGCCGTAAATCCCCATATAAAAACGGTTAAATGGAGTATAATAAGGTTCTTATTTAGGTGCAATTTTCAATAAATAAAGTCCGTAAATACCAAATATTATGTTGGGAATCCATACGGCAACCATCGGATGCAGGCCGCCTTTTATGGCAAAAGTGGTAGTAAATTGCATCAATAGAATATAGGTAAAACTACTACCTATACCAATACCTAATTGTATGCCAATGCCTCCTCTTACTTTTTTTGAACTCAGCGAAACAGCAATTAATATTAAGATAAAAGTAGATATAGGAAGGGCATATCGAGTGTATTTTTCAATCTCATATGCGACTAAATCTGCTGCGCCTCTTTTCTTTTCTTTTGCAATATAAGCGTTTAATTCTGTGAGTGTTAAAGTCTTTATGCTATTGTCTTTTCTTGCAAAATCTTCGGGGCTCATGGCTAAAGTAGTATCTAATAAATTACCCCTTATAATAGATTCATTTAAGCCTTTTATATAACGAATAGAGTAGTTTTGAATGCGCCAATTTTTACGAACCGAATCCCAGCTAATTTGGTCTGCAAGTAATTTATAATGTAAATCTTTGCCTTTAAATTTTTCGAGGGAAAACAAATAACCCACATTATTGATATTGCTATAGCTCTCTAAATAGGCATAGGTGCTATCATCAAGCTGCATATGGATATTTCTTTCTTTATAGACAAACTGGTTATTTATGTATTTATTTTCAAAATCAACCCTTACTTTATTGGCATTTGGGATAATAAAGGCATTAAATACAAAACTCACAATGGCTAAAAAAAGTGCTACAATAAAGTATGGATAAAGTAACCTACGAAAACTGATGCCACCACTCAAAATGGCGACAATTTCGGTGTTATTAGCCATTTTTGCTGTAAAAAATATAGCGGCTATAAATATCAATAATGGGCTCAACATGCCCGCATAGTAGGGAATGAAGTTGACATAATACAAGCCAATTATATCCGAAAGTGGGGCTTTTTTGGCAATGAAATCATCTACTTTTTCGGAATAATCAAACACCACCGCAATGGCTAAAAATATAGCGAGCGTGAAGAAAAAGGTGCCTAAAAATTTCTTAATTAAATACCAATCGAGTGTTTGTAACTTCCATTTCATCCTTTACGAAGATAATTTTTTGGCTTCATATTAGCTAAATATATTACAAACGGGTGGCCATTTGTTTTACCATTTGTTCTTTCCAAGGCATAAAACTTCCTTCTATGATCTTTATTCTAGCTTCTTTGACTAACCATAAATAAAAATGGAGGTTATGTAAACTGGCAATTTGAGCACCTAAAAGTTCTTTAGAGATTATTAAATGTCTTAAATAAGCCTTAGAATAAGTTAAATCGGCATACATATTACTACTAGCATCAATAGGAGAAAAGTCGTTTTTCCACTTTTCATTTTTGATGTTTATAAATCCTTCGGCTGTAAAAAGCATCCCATTTCGGGCATTTCGGGTAGGCATTACACAATCAAACATGTCAATTCCTAGGGCAATACATTCTAAAATGTTGATTGGTGTACCCACGCCCATTAAATAGCGAGGTTTATCCTTAGGCAATATTTCGGTCACAATATCGGTCATTTCGTACATATCCTCTGCCGGTTCGCCTACCGATAAGCCACCTATGGCATTGCCTTCTCTTTCAAAACTAGCAATCACTTCTGCCGATTGTTTTCTTAAATCTTTATAGGTACTGCCTTGAATTATTGGGAATAAAGATTGTTGATAACCATATAAAGGTTCGGTTTGATCAAACTGTTGACAACATCTTTTTAACCATCGATGGGTCATTTCCATCGATTTTTTTGCATATCGATAATCGCATGGATAGGGCGTACATTCATCGAATGCCATGATAATATCTGCACCAATAATGCGCTGAATATCCATAACATTTTCGGGCGTAAACAGGTGTTTAGAACCGTCAATATGTGATTTAAAAGTAACGCCTTCTTCTTTTATTTTTCGCACACCCGATAAAGAATATACTTGGTATCCGCCACTATCTGTTAGAATTGGCTTTTCCCAGCCATTAAATTTATGTAATCCACCGGCTTGTTGTATAGTTTCTAAGCCAGGTCTTAAATATAAATGATAGGTATTGCCTAATATAATATCTGCCTTAATATCGTCTGCAAGTTCGCGTTGGTGAACACCTTTAACGGTTCCTGCTGTCCCAACAGGCATAAAAATGGGCGTTTGAATAGTACCATGATCGGTAATCACTTCGCCTGCTCTTGCTTTAGATCGACTATCGGTTTTTGTTAAATTGAATTTCATTGTTTGCAAAGATAAATTTAATTCTATTAGTAGAATCCAAAAAAAGATGCTTGTTTTTTAGCTTTTAAATGATAGTTTCGCATAGCATTTAAAATATCGCTTGTGTTAATTTATATCGTATTTATCTCATTTTTTGGTCTCGTAACCTTAATTCAACTTTATTATATTTTAAAGTATTATTGGAGATTGGCAATTAAAGCCTTACCAATTGCAAATCAAGCAAGCTTATTGCCGGTATCTATTATTATTGCAGCGCGCAACGAATCCGAAAATTTGCAAAAATTCCTAGACAGTATATTACAACAAGATTATCCAAATTTCGAAGTAATTGTCGTGAACGATTGTTCTTACGATAATTCGACCGATTTATTAAAAGGCTATAAAGAAAGATATGCACATTTAAAAGTGTTAGAATTGGCAGAAGACGACCGATTCAAACATGGCAAAAAATTTGCCTTAACGCTAGGTATAAAATCGGCACAACACGAACATTTATTATTCACAGATGCCGACTGTATGCCGGTTTCGAACCAATGGTTAAGAAATATGCAATCATTTTTTGAAGGAAAAGAAATTGTATTGGGATATTCACCATTCGAAAAATCAAAAGGCTTATTAAATAGAATAGCTCGATTTGAAAACTTTCAAACGGCATTAAATTATTTATCATTTGCTTTAAAAGGCAATACCTATATGGGAGTAGGTAGAAATTTAGCCTACGAAAAATCTTTGTTTTTTAAACATAAAGGATTTGCATCTCATATGCATTTGCAATCTGGCGACGACGATTTGTTTGTCAATCAGGCTGCAACCAAAAGTAATGTTTCGGTTTGTTTACATCCAGATAGTTTTGTTTATACACCCGCAAAGCAAACATGGTCGGGCTATTTCATTCAAAAACTAAGACATTATGGCGTTGGCTCGGAATATAAAAAATCAAATAGAATCGCAATTACCATGCAATCTTTGTCTGGCATGCTCTTTTATATTGTTGGCATTACTTTGGCTTGTTTAAAAATTATGCCAATTTATGTTGCCGCAATTGCAGCCCTAAGAATTCTGCCTTTAATTTTTATTTATTTTAAAGCAATGAAAAGATTGCAGGTAATAGATTTGTATTGGTCATGGATTATTCAAGATTTTTTATACTATTTATTTATTCCATTTTGGAGTGTATTAGTGTTATTTAGTTCTAAAAAAAGATGGAATTAATTCAACATTATTTTCCAAACTTAAGCGACTTACAATACAAGCAACTAAAGGCTTTGGGCGAATTATACTCCGATTGGAATGCTAAAATTAATGTGATTTCTAGAAAAGACATGGCCCATTTTTACGAGCGTCATGTATTGCATTCTATAGCCATTGCAAAAGTAATTCAATTTAAACCCGATACCCAAATATTAGATGTAGGAACTGGTGGTGGTTTTCCTGGAGTGCCTTTGGCAATACTTTTTCCAGACGTTTCTTTTCATTTAGTAGATTCTATTGGCAAGAAAATAAAGGTGGTTCAAGAAGTATCGAATGCGCTTGAATTAACAAATTTAAGTGCCGAACATGCCCGTGCAGAGCAGGTTTCGGGGCAATTCGATTTTGTGGTTTCTAGGGCGGTAACTCGATTAGCCGAGTTTTATCCTTGGGTGCAAAATAAATTTAATAAAAAATCTTTCAACGATTTAGACAATGGAATTTTGTACCTAAAAGGGTTAGATCTTATGGAAGAGTTTGATCAATTAAAAAAACCATATCAATTGTTTTCTTTAAAAGATTACTATGCCGAAGAATGGTTTGAAAGTAAAGGCCTGGTTTTTGTGCCGCGTTTTTAATTCAGTTTTTTTAACAATGCCTTGCAATCTTGCACCCTGTATGGATCATCGGGTGTTAGCATAGGTAAAGAAAGTGCCTTCTCTATATACTTTTTAGCATCTGCATTTTTATTCATATAGCTAGCATTTAATGCAGCATCATAATAATACAATATATAATTAGGCCTATTAGCAATTGCTTTGATAAAATAATTTTCGGCTTTTTCAAAAGTGCAATTCTCTGGAACACCACCAAATAGTGCTTTCGCAGCCATTACTTTAATGCTCGACATATTTGCAATTTCTCTGTTTAATCTTCCTAATACATGAAAAGAAGGGGCATGTTTCGGATTGATTTTAATGGCAATTTCGGCCTCAGATTTAATCTGTTTTGCATACCTTAATTTTTCTTCACTACCCGAAAGCAAACTTATTTTGCCAAGTGCTAATGCTAGATTATAGTGGTTCTCGGCGTTTTCTGTTTCTAAAGACAATGCTTTTTCTGCATATTTTTTAGCAATACCAAAGTAGCTTCTTTTTTCTGCCTCTGTTTTTTTTCTTTCTCCTTCAATGGAATATAAATAAGAGGCATGTTGTAGGGCAATCATGTTCTCTGGATCTTTTCGAATAATGTTATCAAATTTTTGAAGTGCAATACTTTCTTTGTACTGTTCTTGCAAACGAATGGCTTCGTTTAATTGTGCTGGAATTTCTTGCGCAACTAAAAAACTGTTTACAAACAATAAAGCCAATATGATGATTTGATTTTTTTTCATGATGCTAATTTTTTTACAATATAAAGTATGTCTATTTAAATTCAAAAATTTCTTTGTTTAAATAAACCATCATATATAAGGTTGTTAGCAATACCTTAAATAGGCACTTTGGCTTTATGAAACCCGATTTTTACTACGAAATTGCCTTGAGTTCCCTTCCACAAATTGGCGCAAAAACAATTCAAACTTTATTCGAACACTTTGACTCTGCAGAAGAAATACTTAATGCAAATGCTAAAGCCTTTGAAAATTTTCCTAAAATAACTCCTAGAATCATCGAATTATTAAAACAAAAACCAAACGAGAAGGCTATTTATGCTGAAATAGATTTTATTGAAAAGCACCAGATTGAAGTTCTTAGCTATACACATCAACAATACCCCGAACGATTAAGAAACTGTGTTGATGCCCCATTTATAGTGTATTATAAGGGAACAGCAAATTTGGCAAAAAAGAAAGTGATTGGAATTGTAGGATCTAGAATGGCAACCGAATACGGCAAAAATTTTATTAAAAATTTAATGCAAGATTTAGCGCCATTTGATCCATTAATTATTAGTGGTTTAGCTTATGGTATAGACATTACAGCACATCAAGAAGCCTTAAACAACAACCTCGAAACCATTGGAATATTAGCCCATGGTTTAGACATGATCTATCCAAAAGCACATGTTTCTATTGCTAAAGAAATGCACTTACAAGGAGGTTTACTCACAGAATATCGCTTTGGACAAATGCCCGAAAAAGGTAATTTTCCTGCCAGAAATAGAATAATTGCGGGTTTGTGTGATGCAATTATTGTAGTAGAGGCAAGGCAAAAAGGAGGAGCCTTAATTACTGCAGATTTGGCTAATTCTTATGATCGCGAGGTATTTGCTTTGCCAGGTAGAATTTACGATACACAAAGTTTAGGGTGTAACGATTTAATAAAAAGCAATTCGGCCCAATTAATTCAATCTGCAGAAGATGTAATTATCGGATTGGCTTGGGATGTCCCACAATCTAATCGACAAATTCAAACTAAATTATTAGCTCAATTAACACCATTTGAACAAGAAATTATCTGTCAATTACAAATAGAACCCCTTCAAATCGACAACCTCATGTTGGCCCTAGGTTGTACCGCTGCAGCGCTTTCCATTAGCCTAACGAGCTTAGAAATAAAGGGTGTTATTGCCTATATGCCCGGTAAATTTATCAGGTCATATTATTAAATTGTGAATAGCACAATTTCTATTTAAATTTATTTGAATAATGAGTAAATTGCGGGCATAAATAAAAAAAAATGAAAAGAAATTCAACTATCCTTTCCTTAAGTTTAATCCTAATTTTAAGTATTTCTTCTTTTGCGCCACCTAAAAAAATGGATGCAAGACCAACCAATATTATTTTAATGATTGGTGATGGAATGGGATTAACACAAATTAGTTATTCTTTACTAACGGCTACTCAAAAAATGAATTTTGAGCGCTTTAATTATATTGGTTTTAGTAGAACATCATCAAGCAGTCATAAAATTACCGATTCTGCTGCAGGCGCAACGGCGATGTCTTGTGGAAGAAAAACATATAATGGGGCAATCGGCGTGTTTACTAATAAACAACCCATGACCACTATTTTAGAAATGGCCGAGAAAAATGGATTAGCAACTGGATTAGTAGCAACTTGCGATATTACACATGCTACACCTGCCGCATTCATTGCGCATCAGCCCTCGCGATATATGGAACAAGAAATTGCCAAAGATTTTTTGGCGACCGATATCGATTTATTTTTAGGTGGTGGTTTAGCTAATTTCAATAACAGAAAAGACGGTGATGACCTTACTAGGCAATTACGCATTAGAAATTATGATGTATTAACTAGTTTAGCTGAACTATGGAATTACGAACCAAGCAAAAAGAAAATTGCTGGTTTATTTGCCGAAAAACATTTGCCTAAAATGCAAGAAAGCAGAGGAGATTATTTACCTTTTTCAACCAATTTCGCTATAGATTTTTTGAAGAAAAACAAAAAAGGATTTTTCTTAATGATTGAAGGTTCTCAAATTGATTGGGGTGGACATGAAAACGATGCAGAATATATTAGAAGAGAGCTCAACGATTTTGATATTGCGATTGGTAAGGCCCTTGATTTTGCAGAGTTAAATGGCAATACCTTAGTGATTGTGACAGCCGATCACGAAACAGGAGGTTTTGCATTAAGCGGCAACGAAGACGATAAAACACAAGATGGTATAGAACCAAAATTTATCACTAAAAACCATACGGCCACCATGGTTCCTGTATTTGCTTATGGTCCAGGTGCAACAAAATTCACCGGAATTTATGAGAATACAGCCATATTTGATAAAATGGTTGAACTATTTAATTTTTCGAGGTAATTGCTTGATTAAATTCTTGTAATAAATAAGTGAACAAAGTATTATTTTAATTTGATGATGAAAAACAAGCTCGCCATTTTTGTATTATTATTTTCGTTAATTTTTACATCTTGTAAAACTCCTAATATTTTAATTGCTGATAGTCTTCAAAAAGCAGCTACACCGCTCGAAGTTAAAGGGCGCAATGGGTTAAGAATTCACCAAGTGTTGACTTATGGAGCATTTAAAACAGGTAGGGTTAAAAGAGGTTGGATTAATTCAAGCAATCTTCAATTTATACTCGATTTTAAAAGAGCCAAAGAAAAATTTCAATTTAAACAATATACCCCAGATTCGACTGCTACTGCAATGGTATACGCGGTAGGTAAATTTGAAAGTACCAATTTTGATTTTTTTAGCGGCAGATCTAATTGGAAATTCGATATTGGACTTGATTATAAAAACACTTTTGCAGGTACTATCATTCCAGATCAATCTAAAGATAATGCTTGGGAGTTTATTGTATATAATCCGGAAAGCAGTTTTGCAAATAATGGAGATTGTGGTTTTGCAAAAGATAAATTAGGAAACGAAATTAAAATTATACCTGTTAAAAAACTAGAAGGCCAAAAAAACTGGATCAATTTCGCCAATTTTGGTTTTGAATTTCAATATAAAAACACCGCAATTGCAGCAGTTAGTATTTTAAATAATGGTAGGGTATGGATTGATCCAAACATACCATCTACGCTACAAATGGTAAGTGCTAGTATGGCCAGTGCTTTATTGTTGAGAAGCAATTTGGAGCAAGTAGCAAATAATAATTCGCTGCAAAACCAACCCAATGCTAATCCTCCTCGTCCACAAAAACACCGTTAATTTATTTGCGCAATTAACTTCGAAATATCTTGTTGATTCATGCAATCGAAATGACCTTTAGGACATTGTTGAAAACCAATTTTGCTGCAAGGTCTACAATTTAAATGGGGTACTTCGTAATGATAAGCATTGTTAATAGCATATGGACCCATGCCAAATGCGGGAATGGTATTTCCCCATAACAAATGAATTTCTTTTTGAAAAGCCGCCGCAATGTGCATAAGGCCGGTATCATTACAAATAATTTTTTGTGCTTGTTTAACCAAAGAAGCCGATTGGTTTAAGTTGTATTTTCCACAAGCATTGTAAATGCGCGTGGGAGCTAGCTTACAAAGCTCTTCTGCTAATTCGGTATCTGTTGGACCACCTAAAATGATCACTGGTTGTGTAAGGCCCTGGAGTAATTCAAAAAGCTTTGCTTTAGGTAATCTTTTGGTAAAATGTTGCGCACCAATAACTAATCCGATATAGCCGTTTTGAAAGACTAGGGGCAAAGAACTCAGCGCAACCTCATCATTGGTGTCTATAAAGTAATCGAGGCCTTGGAGATCTTTATTTACACCCAGAGGCTTTACGCAGGCTAAATATCTGTCTACAATATGTATATCTGGCAAGCGATTGATTTTTAAATTAACCAAAAGCCATTTCTGAATATTTAATTTATCGAAAGAATAAGCTTTGATTCCTAATGCTAGCTTAAGTTTGAGCGTTCTTACATTATGATGTAAATCGAAAAGGTAATCAAATTTTTCTGCTTTTAATAGCGCAATAATCTCTGACCAATTGTTGGGAGTCAATAAATGAATTTGATCGATATGTGGATTAGAAACAAGTACCTCTCGAAAATTAGCTTTTGTAAGGTAATGCACTTCGGCACCCAATTGTTTTTTCAATCCGCGAATAATAGGCGTGGTTAACACGATATCACCGATTGAACTAAAACGAACAACTAAAACCTTCATTAAATTTTATTTTTTCTTTGTTGAAAATAGGTAAAAATAGCTTCTCTCGAAAATGTGTTTAAACAATTGGCCTTACTCATCCCACCTTTACGAGCCACGGCTATACCGTAAAACATATCTAAGTAACCTTCTTTACGATGCGCGTCGGGATTGATGGCTAGCATCACGCCCTTTGAAATAGCATAGTCTATATAACGCCAATCCAAATCTAAACGCAATGGATTAGCGTTTATTTCAATGGCCACACCATTAGCCGCACAGGCATCTATTACTTTAAAATGATCAATAGGATAGCCCGCTCTTGCTAATAAAAGTCGGCCAGTTGGATGACCAAGAATAGTGGTATAAGGGTTTTCGATGGCTTTCAATAATCTGGCAGTTGCTTTAGCTTCTTCCATTTTTAAATTGGAATGAATAGAGGCAACAATAAAATCAAAGGAGGCTAAAATTTCTGATGGATAATCTAAAGAACCATCCGATAAAATATCAGATTCTATTCCCGAATAAATAGTAAAATTTGCATTGGCTGCATTGAGTTTTTTGATCTCTAATTGCTGCGCTAATACGCGGTCGGCCTTTAAGCCATTGGCATAAAATGCCGATTGTGAATGGTCGCAAATGCCTAAATAACTATATCCTAAAGATTCGCAATATTCTGCCATTTCTTTTAGCGAATGAATGCCGTCGGAATAAGTACTGTGGTTATGTAAAGAACCTTGTAAATCGCTCAGCTCAATTAGGGTAGGTAGTTGACCTGTTTTAGCTTTATCAATTTCGTTTAGGCCTTCTCTTAGTTCGGGCGCAATAAATGGTAATTGAAAATGTTCGTAAATGGCCTGCTCGTTTTCGAATGCTATTTTCGTAAAAACGGTAGCATCAAAATTTGCTATTTTATTTAAATGATTTGTATGAGCAGTTAAAGTAAATTGTCGATTAGCAAATTGCGTTTCATCGCTAAAATAACAAAAAATAATTGTCTGATTTTCGGTGGTAATTTTCCACTCCAATTCAGAAATAATCTGTAGTTCATAAGCCAATTTTTCGGTTATAACTAATTGTAAATCAGATTTATTGTTACAGATTAGTAAAAATTCAATCTGATTAATAATCTCGCATTTTCTGCGCATTTCGCCAGTGCATTCGATGCTAATATCTTTAATTTCTTTTTTCAGAAATGCTTCGAATGCATTAGCAATCATTAATGCATTCGCATATAAATTTTTACCCGTATTAGACCAGAAAAACTCAATTTGTTTTTTGACATCTTCCTGTGTTTTATAACCAAAACCTTTGGCTTCCACCAATCTATTTTCGTTACAGGCATAATATAATTCGCCAATGGTATCAATGTTTAACTCCGTCCAAATAATGCGGATTTTTTTTGGTCCAATACCTTTAATTTGTAGCATATCTATAATGCCAGTAGGAGTAATTTGCTTGAGTGCTTCTAACTCTGCAATTACACCAGTTTCGAGTAATTCCATTATTTTTGCAGCAGCACTTTTACCCACGCCTTCTATTTTAGCTAAATCGTCGGATGACTTATCTGCTAAGGGTTCTGCGTATTTACTGAGCTTAAAATTAGCATTCGTAAAATTCTTTATTTTGAAAGGATTCTCTTCGTGCAATTCGAGTAATTGCGCAAATAATTTAAGCGTTTTTACAATTGATTTATTATCCAAGGTGAAATTATTGAATGTTAAAGTTAACAGGTAATCTTGTTTGAATACCACTGATAGATTTGATTCTTGTAAATTCTTGGTAATAAGTAAGACCTTCACCGTATTCCGATTTTAAATATTCCATTTTTATTTTACCCGAAATGCCAGTTAATATTTTTTCAATGGTGTTTGTTTCTTCAGGTAAATTAATGATGCGGTAGTTTTTTAAATGCGCTTTTTGGGCAGCAATATTTATCGCATCATTTAGGTTGCCTAGGCTGTCTACCAAGCCAATGCTAATCGCATCTGTTCCGCTCCAAACCCTTCCGCCTGCTATGTTTAATACCTTATTAATCGGTAATTTTCTACCTGCTGCAACTTTTGTTGTAAAGTCGGAATAGATTTGATTTACCGAACGCTGAATGATATTTTTTTCGCTAGGACTTAAGGCTCTACTATAATCTCCTAAGTCGGCATATGCGGAAGTTTTTGTTCCATCAAAAGTAATACCTAATTTATCTTTGAAGAATTTTCCGGCATTAAATAATACGCCAAAAACGCCTATAGAACCGGTAATGGTATTGGGCTGTGCAATTATTTGATCGGCTGCGCATGCTATATAATAGCCACCAGATGCAGCTACATCGCCCATCGAAGCAATGACTGGTTTTGCTTTTTTGGCTAAAATTACTTCTCGCCAAATAATATCAGAAGCCAGTGCACTTCCGCCAGGCGAATTGATTCTTAATACAATTGCTTTTACCTGATCATCTAATCTTGCTTGTCGTATAGCTGCCGAAACCCTTTCAGAGCCTATGTTGTCTTCGTTTCCATCGCCAGAAACAATTTCGCCTGCAGCATAAATAATGGCAATTTTTTCGGTCGCGGTTGAAATAGGGATTGGATTCGATTTTTGATAATCTGAAATGCTGACTAAAGAAAGATCTTCGATATTTTTTTGATTTGTGGCATTTAAAAGCATGGACAAAACTTCATCTTTATATTTTAAGGCATCTACCATTTTGTATTTTAGTGCATCTTGGGCCGATTGTATTTTAAGTTCATTAGCCATTGCATTTAAATCTGCAACATTTATTTTTCTTTCTTTCGCAATGGCATTTAAAAAATGTTGGTAAATCGAATTCAATAAAACAGTGGTTTGTAATTTACTCGAATCGCTCATATGATCCAGCATATAAGGCTCTACGGCACTTTTAAAACTACCAACCCTAATAATTTCTGGTTCGATGGCTAATTTTTCTAGTGCGCCTTTAAAGAACATTACTTTACTACTAAAGCCTTTGAACTCTAGTAATCCAGCAGGGTTGAGGTATATTTTATCTGCAACACTGGCTAAATAATAAGCCTTTTGTGTATAGACTTCGCTATAACTATAAATCTTTTTTTTAGATTTTTTAAAATCAATTAATGCATTTCTGATTTCTTCTATACTGGCTAGTCCACCCGAAATTTCATCAATATCTAAATAAATGGCTTTTATTTTTTCATCTGTTGCAGCAGCATGAATCAGTGCAACTATTTCTGTTAAACCAGGTTGTTTTTCCTGATCCAAATTCATGATATCGAAATTCTTGAAAGGATTATTAGAACTGCGTTCTACAATATCATTATTTAAAACGAGGTGTAAAATGCTCTGTTCTTTAATATTGGTTGTTGTATCTTTGCTTGCATTAGCAACTAATCCAACAATAATTAAAATACCAATAAAGAGTAAAGCAAAAGCCGAAAGTATGGCGCCTAACATAGAGGCAAAGACCATTTTAAAAAATTGTTTCATTTTATTGTAATATTTGCAATTATACTAATTATTTAGAGTAGAAATTAAAGCATGAATATAATCATTTTATTAGGTTCGAATTTAGGCGACCGTTTAGCAAATTTAAAACAAGCAATTGCCGCTATAGCTTCATTTTCATCAATTTTGCAACAATCCAACATTTATCAAACAGCCGCTTGGGGTAATACCAATCAGGCTGATTTTTTAAACCAAGCCATCGAAATTCAAACCAATCAATCTGCTGAAAATTTAATGCATGCTTTATTAGCTATTGAAACGCAAATGGGCCGTGTTCGCTTGCAAAAATGGGAGCCTCGCATCATCGATTTAGATATTATTTTTTATGAGTCCGCAATTCATACCACAGACTTTATTCAAATTCCACATCCCGAAATGCAAAAAAGGGCATTCGTTTTGAAACCCTTATTAGACCTCATTCCCAATTTCGAACATCCAATTTTGAAGCAAACCATCACTCAATTATGGGAAAAATGTCCAGATCAATTGGAAGTAAGCCTATTTATCGAATAAATCGCTTTTTTTAATAGTTTTTGCTGTTTTTTGCTATCTTGATTCCTTTAAATTTTGCTTGATTTAAACTATGAAGAAAATATTAGCCTTTGCATTTTTATTATTAGCCTTTCAGTTACCAGTAGGGTTTGCGCAACATAATAATATCATTTTAAAAAGTTTTTTACCTTTTACCAATAGTGGAACCGCAAATATTTGGGGTTTTGTAAAAGGCGGTAACGAATATGCCTTAGTTGGTTTAACAGGAGGAACTGGAAATAATGCGGCTTGTGCAATTGTAGATATTACTACAGCAACAAATCCAGTTTTAAAATTTACAATACCTGGCCCAAATAGTATATGGAGAGAAATTAGAACTTGGGGAAACTATGCATACATCACTACCGAAGCTTCGGATAATACATTTGGTATAACCATTGCAAACTTGAGTTATTTGCCAGATAGTGTACCTACTAAACAGTTTACATTAGGGGGTGTTATCTCTAATGTACATGCATTGCAAATTGATGCTGGTTATTTGTATTTATATGGTGCCAATAATAGTTTATCAAATGGTGGTGCTTTAATTTTAAATTTAGCAGACCCATGGAATCCAACCTATGCAGGGGCTTACAACACACGCTATATTCATGATGGTTTTGTAAAAAACAATAAATTGTATGCTGGAGAAATTTATGCAGGTCAATTTAGTATAGTAGATGTGACTAATAAAATTTCGCCGGTCGTTATTAATTCCCAACTAACACCCAATCAATTTACCCATAATACTTGGCTTTCTAGTAATGGGAATATTTTGTATACCACCGATGAAGTAACAGACGCTACTGTTTCATCTTACGATATTTCTGATAATTCGAATATTAAATTTTTAGATAGTTATAAAAGAATATTATCTGATGGCGCCATTCCACATAATACTTATGTGTTAAATAATCCGGCAGTTACTGGTTTTAATTCCGATTTTGTGCTCACTTCTTATTATAACGAAGGGGTTACTATTGTAGATGCAGCACGTCCAGCAAACTTGGTAGAAGTTGGTAATTACGATACCAATAACCTTTCTGGCTCAAGCTACGATGGTACTTGGGGCGTTTACGGGTTTTTACCTTCTGGTAATTTAATTTTGTCAGACATGACTTTAGGTTTATTTGTTGTAAAACCAACTTATAAAAGAGCGGCTTATTTAGAGGGAACAATCATCGATGCTGCAACTGGTTTACCTATTCCAAATGCGAGTATAGAAATTTCATCTAATGCAAAATTAAAATACTCGGGATTAGATGGAACCTTTAAAACAGGTACGGTAGATACTGGAATGATAAAAGTGAGTGTTGGGAAATCAGGCTATAATACGGCATCTCTAATTTTTAATTTTACAGCTGGTTTGGTGAATAATCAAATAATTAATTTGTATCCAATTGGCTTTGGAGTCAATGATTTCAACACTAATAGCCAGTGGAAAGTGTATCCTACTACCTTCGATGCAAGTATCAATATTCAATTAAAGGAGAAAGAAAATGGAAACTTTAGCATCACAGATGTTTCAGGCTGCCAAGTATTTCAAGCCAAAAGTAATGGAGCTGCAGCGCAACAATTAGATTTATCAAATATAGCTGCTGGTATGTATGTGATCAAATATACCAATCAATCAAACCAAACATTTCAACAAAAAATCTTTAAAAAATAATTATGAATTTTATCGCTACAAAGTTTAAAGCTTCGGTTTTATTTTTATTTATTACAGCAGGTTTGACAAAACAAGCTGCAGCACAAAACACCAACATTCAATTTCGTTCAAACATTCCATATGCAGAGCTTTCGAATATATGGGGCTATGTTGATACCACAGGTAAAGAGTATGCACTTGTAGGGGCTAACAATGGCCTCTCGGTCGTAAATGTGACCAATCCAGCTCAACCATTTAAAAGATTTTTTGTGCCAGGTCCAACATCTTCTTGGAGAGAAGTTAGAACATGGGGTAAATATGCTTATGTAACAACCGAAGCGGGTACAGGGGTAAAAATTGTAGACATGAGTCATTTTCCGGATACCATATATTCAAAGAACTATACTGGTGATGGCGCTGTTGCAGGTTTCATTGATCAAATTCATGCATTACACATAGACAATGGTAAATTGTATTTATATGGTGGTAATTATCAAAATGGTCGTGCCAAAGTTTTCAGTTTATCAGATCCATGGAACCCACATTATTTAGGAACTGTTTCTAATAACTATGTGCACGATGGTTATGTAAGTAACGACACGCTTTATTCAGCTCAAATATATAATGGCACTTTAGAAATTATTGATGCAAGAAATCCTGCGGCTCCAGTGGTTATTAATACACAGGTTACACCAAAACAATTCACGCATAATTCTTGGATATCTACCAATCGTAAAGTTATTTATACAACCGACGAAGTAGCTGATGCATGGGTTACATCTTACGATATTTCAGATTATTCGAATATCAAAGAATTAGACCGTTACCAATCGCCTGCAAGCAAGGGTTCTATTTGTCACAATACTTATGTATTAAATAATTCAGCTGTTACAGGACATAATACAGATTTCTTATTGACCAGTTATTATACCGATGGCGTTACCATTGTGGATGCAAGTCGTCCAGATAATTTAGTGCAAGTAGGTAATTACGATACTTCGCCAACGCATACCGGTGGAACATTTAATGGTGCTTGGGGAGTTTATGGTTTTTTACCTTCGGGTAATTTACTTATTTCTGATATAGAAAATGGATTGTTTGTATTAACGCCAAGCTATCGCAGGGCTTGCTTCTTAGAAGGAGTAGTGACCGATCAATTAACTCAAAATGCCATTGCCAATGCTACCATTACTGTTGTAAACAAAGCAGAATTAAATAGTATTTCTAAGTTTAATGGAGTATTTAAAACGGGTACCGTAGATTCTGGAACTTATACAATTCAAGTTTCGGCACCTGGTTATATTCCGCAGACTATTAACAATGTAGTTTTGAAAAATGGTGTGGTGACTAATCTGCCTATTTTACTTTCACAGAGATGGAATTTTAATTATATAAGTTATGTTCAACTAAAAGACAGTGCAAATATTAAAATTGC
>CAIMAP010000148.1 GCA_903838995.1 uncultured bacterium
GAATTATGGTCATACCCACATCTTTTAATTTACCTTGAATTTTTTTGAGCTCTTTTTTATTCAATAGTAATTTACGCTCGCGCTTAGGTGCATGATTATAAAACGAACCAAAAGAATATTCGGCAATGTGGATGTTCATTAGAAATAATTCGCTGCCAATAAAACTACAATAGCCATCGGTGATGGTTGCTTTACCAGCCCTAATAGATTTAATCTCGGTACCCATTAATTGAATACCTGCTTCATATTTTTCAATAATAAAGTATTCAAAATTGGCTTGTTTATTTTTAATCAGTACCCCGGCAGTCATGTTTATCGAATAATTAATACAGGCACTTTTACCCGGTGCCTTAAAGAATCTAATGTGGTGCCAAAGATAATATCTTTTATTCCTTTATGACCATGTGCACCCAAAACCAATAAATCTATTTCGGATTGATTCACAATTTGAGCAATGGCTTTGGCTGGATTGCCATAACCTAAGGCAATTTCCACTTGGTAACCTTGCGCCATTAAATCTTGTTGGTATTTTTCTAAGTTGCTGCGGTCTGCCCTACTTTCGTGGTCGTCGCTGGCCTGGCCTGCATAATTGGCATTCACCGTTTCAATACTATGAATTAATAAATAAGTGGCTTCGCTCCCACCTTGCTGAATGGCAGCAGTAATGGTTTGTTTGTCTACCGCCGAAAAACCAATGGCTATGGCAATTCTATTGGGTTTAGCAGGAATTTGAATATTAAAGTTTTCTGCAATACCATGTGGAATTAAATTTTTAGACAATTGAATATTAAAAAATGGTGCTAGAAAAATATAAATCAATAAAATGGCCGCTATGAACAAAGCAATAATCACTGCTATTTCTTTTGAATTTAAATTGTCTGGCGTAAGCGCTAACCAGCTATTTAATTGGTTAATCACCAATTTCACATTTAAGCTAACTACAATAATTGCCGCAAGCCAAGCCATTAATTTTACTTTCCAACCAATGGCAAATTCTTTCATTTCTTTTTTATCAGAAGTAAAATGAATAAGTGGAATAATGGCAAAGCCTAATTGTAAACTCAAAATTACCTGCGAAAAAATAAGTAGTTTTCCGAGCGAAGCTTCGCCGAAATAATAAATCGTAAACATAGCCGGAACTACCGCTAGCAAACGGGTAATTAACCTACGCAACCATGGCCTAATGCGTAAATTTAAATAGCCTTCCATAATTATTTGCCCGGCTAAAGTGCCTGTTACCGTTGAGCTTTGGCCAGCACAAATTAAAGCAATGGCAAATAAGGTAGGTGCTAAATTTCCAAAAATATGCGAAAGCAAACGGTGCGCATCTTGTATTTCTGCAACTTGTAGGTATCCGTTATGATGAAATGCGGCAGCGGCTAAAATTAAAATGGCTGCGTTCACAAAAAAAGCTAAGTTGAGCGCAATGGTCGAATCAATAAAATTATATTTGATGGCATCTTTCATGCCGCTAAAAGTTTTTTTGATAGAGCGGGTTTGAACCAAAGAAGAATGTAAATATAAATTATGCGGCATCACCGTTGCGCCAATAATTCCAATGGCAATGTACAAAGCATCTGCGCTCAAAGCCGATGGAATAAAGCCTTTGCCAATGGCTATAAAATTGGGCTGCACAATAAACATTTCTAATAAAAAAGAAAGTCCAATAATAACCACTAAAGAAATAATAAATCGTTCTAGAATTTTAATGCCCCTATTCATTAAAAATAAAAGCAAAATGGTATCGAGTACCGAAATCGAAATACCCACAATTAAAGGCATGCCAAATAATAATTGCAAGCCAATGGCCATACCAATAATTTCGGCAAGGTCGCAAGCCGAAATGGCAATTTCGGCTAAAATATATAATGGAATATTGATGATTGCAGGATAACTGGCACGCGAGGCTTGCGCTAAATCGAGCCCACGTACAATGCCTAAACGCGCACTTAAACTTTGCAATAAAAGCGCCATTAAATTCGAAAGCAATAAAACCCAAATTAGTTGGTAGCCAAAAACGCTACCGCCTGCAATGTCGGTTGCCCAATTGCCCGGATCCATATAACCTACACTCACCAGGTATGCCGGCCCCACAAAAGCAAAAAGCTTTTTCCAAGGGTTTTTACCCGATGGGATTTTGACACTGCGGTGTACTTGATCTAAAGAGTTTTCGGACATATTTTTTTGATACAAACTAAATTAAGAAATATTACCAAACTATGGGTGCTTTACCCAGGCTTTTTAAATAATTATTGGTTTTCGAAAATGGTTTTGACCCAAAGAAACCCCTGTAAGCAGCCAATGGTGAAGGATGTGGCGATTCAATACAAAAATGTTTGCTCGTATCTATGCATTTAATTTTTGATTGCGCAGGTTTACCCCAAAGTATAAAAACAAGCGGTTGTTCTTGTTCATTTAACAAGCAAATGATTTGGTCGGTAAACAATTCCCAACCTTTATTTTGATGCGAATTTGGACTAGCTTGTTCAACAGTTAAAACGGTATTCAATAATAGTACACCTTGTTTTGCCCATGCGCTCAAATCGCCATTTTGTAGATTGATATTTAAATCGCTTTTTAATTCTTTGAAAATGTTTTTTAAAGAGGGTGGTAATTTAAAGCCGCTGGGTACCGAAAAAGCCAATCCGTTGGCTTGCCCTGTTTGGTGGTAAGGATCTTGGCCAATAATCACCACTTTTACTTGGTTTAAATCACATAAATTGAGTGCTTCAAAAACCTGCGGCAAGGGCGGAAAAATGGTTTTTTGGGTCGCTATTTCTTTTTGTAAAAAGCTTGCTAATTTAATAAAATAAGGCATTTCGAAATTTGGAGCCAATGCC
>CAIMAP010000149.1 GCA_903838995.1 uncultured bacterium
AGTACAGTTATTATAGAAAATGTTGTTTTTAGACACCAAAGTTCCAACCGAGGTAGAATAGTACATCGCAGAAGAACCAAAAGTGGTTGCTGCGGTAGTTGCACCTGTACCTGTTAAGTAAACCGTATTATAAGATAAGTTAACTGTGGTACCACCTTGTAATGAAATACCATGTATTGAGTTAAGAGAAGTTGCGTAAGGTGTACGTAAATCTGCAATGATGTTATTGTAGATGTTTAATGTTGTACCACCCGCTGTATATAAACCATAAACCACACCCGCAGTTGAGGTAGATTTATTAGAAGCTATACCTCTGATTAAGTTGTTGTAAATATTAACTGTTGCACCTGAAGTAGTGTACATACCATACATTGTACCACCACCAGTATATATTGAGTCAATTGTATTGTTGTATACATTTCTGATTGTCGATGGCGACTCAGATATATACATCATATAAGATGAACTAGTTGTATTCGTTAAACTTAGGTTAACAATTTTATTATTATTAATATTAACTGTTGCCGCTCCACCAGTTAGATAGTATCCATAATATGTTCCTGTACTACCAACTGAAGTTTGTAAACGTGAAAAGTCTCTAATTGTATTACCTTCAATGGTTAAACTTGAACCTGTAACAGTTGTGTTAGCTGAAGACGATACATATAAATGATAAACAGAACCTGTGAAGTTTACAGTTGAAGAACCTTGAGATGAACCATAAAACAAGTTGTTTTTGATAATTTGTGTTTTCGCTGCACCATAATGGTATAAACCATAAATAGTAGATGAAGTTGCTGTGGTTGAGTTTATCTTAAACTTGTTTCCAATATATGATACCGTATTAGTTGTACCAGAAGTACCTAAACCGCAATATATAAATGACTGTTGAGAAGTTGTACCAGCAAATTGTAAATCAAAGCTATTAGAGTCAATTCTAGCTTCAGACATCGTACCACCTACTAAGTAACCTCCATATAATGTACCTGTTTGGCCTGTACCGTTTGAAACGGTGTTTTGTTTAAAATAGATACTGTCTACGTAATAAGCATAGATTCCATAAGCTGTTGTTGCTGCTCCACCATAATTAGAAATGGTATTTCCTCTTATTACAATGTTATTATCGTATAGTGGATAAGGCGCTGCAGAACTATATGTTCCGTATGTCCAAACACCAGTATAACAATTGTCAATGATGTTGTTTAATAACGTTATGTTTTCGTTACGACCATCTGTGGTGGTTGCATAGTTAGAAACAAAAGTTTCGCCATAACCACCCGAGTTATAAATACCTACTGCAGCCAGGGTAGACCTGGTTAATTGAATTTTACTGTTTTTAATGGTTATGTTTTTACAACCATTGGTTGCTGTTGCTTGTAAAATAGCGATACCATATTCTGTTAATGCCACAGAACTTAAACCCGCAGGCTCAATGATATTGATTGCATCCCAAGTTACGTAATCCGAACCAACAATTTTTAAACCAACGTCTCCGTTAGCGTTGTACGATCCAGAAGAGGCAACCGCACCCAAAGTTGGGTTGATGATTGGGTTAGCAAGTAAACCAGATTTTTTGAAAACTATTTGGTTTGCTGCTGTACCTGTAGCTTTTAAAACAAGTGCTTTTGTTTCTACAAATGTTGCACCTGAGGCAACATTATAAGTAACACCACCTGTACCTACACCATATTTATTCAGCGAGTCAATTGCTGAAGAAAATGATAAATAGTTGTTGGCTCCTGATCCAGCAGGGTCAATAGTTTTAACGCCTGATAATGCTTGTGCAAAAGTTGCGTTAGCCAAAAAAGTTGCTACTAAAACGAGTAACATTACTTTGATGTTTTTGTAAAAATTAATTCTCATAAACAGTTTAATTTAGTATGGTATTTTTTAGGTTGTTTCTTATTTTCAAACGCTTTTTACAGACGATTCGAAATGCAATCTATTAAAATAAATAGTCAAAGTCAAATTTTTTTTATTTTTTTTATAACCCCCCCTTAACACGCTGTTTATTTTGGAAACAAAATGGTTTAGTGAAGTGGTTTAATTTTTATTGTTTAGAATGATTATAAATAGTGGTTTGTTTTCTTAAAGCGTTGCTGTGGCTGGCTTTGGGGAGATTTGAAATTAAAAAAATCTTGGGTTTTATTGGGCTGATGGATGGGTGGTTTGGTGCTTTGTGGTTGGGTGTTTTTTGGCTGTCATTTTAGCGTTTTTTTTGAGGTTTTTTTCACAAAAAAAACAATGCCTTTCTACTTCGTTTCGAGTCTAAACATTGTTCGTTTTTTTGAGTAGGGTAAGCGTACAAAATGTTCCACATGAAACATTTTGGTTGTTTGGTAATAAATCGACCTCCTTTTAATGTTCCACATGAAACAATAAAAGACCAAAAGGTTATTGGGAATAAAAACGGATATTGGCAACAAAAAAGATGTCTAATCAAAAGGCGCTAAATGGCAATAATTTCTATCTTTGCATAACCGGATTAGGAATGTTCCACGGGAAACAAATTAACAATGAATTCATCATACGATGTAATAGTGGTTGGTGCGGGTCATGCGGGTTGTGAAGCGGCGGCGGCGGCAGCTAACCTTGGCTCAAAAGTGTTATTGATCACCATGAACATGGGGGTGATTGCACAAATGTCGTGCAATCCTGCTATGGGTGGGGTGGCTAAGGGGCAAATTGTGCGCGAGATAGATGCCATGGGGGGATACTCTGGAATTATCACAGATAAAAGTACCATTCAGTTTAGAATGTTAAACCGTTCTAAGGGACCAGCCATGTGGAGTCCAAGAGCACAAAACGATAGAATGCGTTTTGCGGAAGAATGGCGCTTAGCATTAGAACAAACTCCAAATGTAGATTTTTGGCAAGACATGGTAATAGAGGTTATTGTGGAAAAAGGCAAAGTAGTAGGCGTAAAAACAGGAATGGGAATAAGCTTTAACGCAAAAGCGGTAATCTTAACCAACGGTACATTTTTAAATGGAGTAATTCATATTGGCGAGAAGAGATTTGGCGGAGGTAGAACGGCAGAAAAAGCAGCTACAGGTTTAACCGAACAATTACAATCTTTAGGGTTTGAAGCAGGAAGAATGAAAACAGGAACTCCTCCTAGGGTAGATGGCAGAAGCTTAAACTATGCATTAATGGAAGAGCAAAAAGGAGATGAAAACCCCGGACATTTTTCTTATAAAGACATTGAAATACCAAAAGAGCAAAGGAGTTGCTATATCACCTATACCAATGAAGAAGTTCACGAAGTCTTAAAAGAAGGATTTGACCGTTCTCCGATGTTTGCAGGTAGAATAAAAGGTTTGGGTCCAAGATACTGCCCATCAATAGAAGATAAAATTAACCGGTTTGCAGACAGAAATAGACATCAGATATTTGTAGAACCAGAAGGCATACACACGGTAGAAATATATGTAAACGGATTCTCTACCTCTTTACCAGAAGATATTCAATTAAAAGCGCTTCATAAAATACCGGGCTTCGAAAAGGCAAAAATGTTTAGACCCGGCTATGCCATCGAGTATGATTATTTTCCGCCAACCCAGTTGAGTTTAAATTTAGAAACCAAATTGGTAAAGAATTTATTCTTTGCCGGACAAATAAATGGAACCACAGGTTATGAAGAAGCGGCGTGTCAAGGGTTTTTAGCTGGCATCAATGCACATAGAAATTGTACAAACGAAGAGGCCTTTATTTTAAAAAGATCAGAATCGTATATGGGTGTTTTAGTAGATGACCTGGTAACTAAAGGAACTGAAGAACCCTATAGAATGTTTACATCAAGAGCAGAACATCGTTTGTTGTTAAGACAAGATAATGCAGACATTCGTTTAACTCAAATGGCTTTTGATATGGGATTAGCGGATCAATCAAGGTTAGATCGTGTAAACGACAAACTTGCGCAAACCGCAAACATTATTAAATACCTGAAAGAAAAAAGCATAGACCCTGCGGCAATTAATCAAATATTAGTTGATAAGGAAACGAACGAAATACCCCATAGTGTTAAGCTTATTAACCTATTATTAAGGCCACAAATTGAATTGTTGGATTTAGCTAAGGGTGATACACATTTACAAGAAATGCTAAATAATATTCCTTCTGAATTTATAGAGCAAGCAGAAATAGCGATGAAGTACGAAAGCTATTTAGAAAAAGAAATGGAGATGGTTGGTAAAATAAAAAACCTAGAAGAAAAAGTAATTAATCCAGACTTCAACTACCAAAGCATCGTATCCTTATCTAAAGAGGCGACAGAAAAATTATTAAAGATTAAACCGAGAACACTCGGACAAGCATCTCGTATATCTGGCGTTTCACCAGCAGATATTAGTGTATTAATGATACACATGAACAACTAAAAAACTGATAATCAATTATATACAATTGAAAAAGCTTAGGTTTATCCTTTTTATACTCGTATTAATTCATGCATCCTGTGCAAATATGGTGGCTTTGACCGGTGGTGATAAAGACACCAAAGCGCCACAACTGCTCAAAGCAAAACCCAACAACTTCCAAACTAACTTTAGTAGTAATAATATAGAATTGGTGTTTGATGAATATTTGCAATTAAAAAACGCCGAAGAACAATTAATCATTAGTCCTAACAATGGACTAAAGATCAAAGCAAAAATAAAAGGAAAAAAAATTAATCTTTCGTTAAGCGGAGACTTAAAAGCAAATACCACCTATAATATAAACTTTGGAGAAGCCCTTAGTGATTATACCGAATCTAATTTATTAAGAGATTTTCAATATGTATTTTCAACTGGCGCAAACCTAGATTCTATAAGCATTAGAGGCCAGGTTAAAGATGGTTTTAAAGGTGATTTTTTGAAAGATGCAATAGTTGGATTATATACAATGCCTGTTAATGATAGTTGCGTGTACTTAAATAAACCAGATTATTATGCACGAACCAATGCGCAGGGATATTATCAAATCAAAAATATAAAAGAAGGAAAATATAAAATATTCGCTTTGGCGGAAACAAATAATAATAAAATGTATGATAACGACGAGGAGCTGATTGGTTTTAACGATGTTATTTTAGATTTGAAAAAAGATACAGCCCTGAGCGTAATTAATGCTTTCAGAGCATTACCCAGTAAAATAAAATTAAAAGAAAGCTCATTAAAGGGAAATAAAATTGGTTTATTATTTAACCAAAAAGTGAAAGATGTTCATTATCAAATAATACCCAAAACCAACATACAATTGGTTGATAAAATAAACACAGATAGTTTAGAAATTTATTTAAAAGAGAAAAAAGATAGCATCAGCATTATATTAACAGCAGAAGGATACCGAGATACCGTTTTATTGAGGAACGAAAAGGAAAAAAAGAAAAGCACATTAAGGCTTGATATAAATAATTATCAAAACCCTTCAAACACTATATATATTAATAGTTTAACGCCTTTAACTATTGTGAATAAAGATTCGATTTATTTAAAAACAGATAGTTTAAAATACATTAAAGTAAACACAAAACTAAGCGACAATTCGAAAGTAATATTTATTAATTATGCTTTTGAAAAAAACAAAAAACAAGAATTGATTATTGCGGATAGTGCTTTGTTAAATAGCAACATGGAACACAATAAAACCTTAAAATATCAAGTAAAAAATTATAACGAGGAAAGTTTTGGAAACCTAATTATACATACCACCCCTTGTACTCATCAAATAATATACGAGCTTTTGAGTGCAGATAAAGTAGTTTATAGGCTAATAAGTAAAGAAGAAAACATAAACATCAAATTATTAAATCCAGGAGAATATAGGCTGCGAATTATAAGCGATGAAAACAGCAATAACAGCTGGGATACGGGTAATTACCTATTAAAAAGACAAGCAGAAAAAGTGAACTATTATCCTGGTAATATAAAGGTTAGGGCTAATTGGGATCTAGAAATAAGCCTTAAAACCAAGTAGTATAAAGTTGGTAATTCTCTGGTAGCTTATCCAATAATTTTCTTTGTTCTTCCGAAATTTGTTTTATTTTTTTTGCAGGAGATCCAGCATAAATATATCCACTTTCGCATATTGTGTTTTCTAACACCAAGGCTCCTGCAGCAATAATACAATAAGGTTCAACTACAGCACCATCCATTACCAATGCACGCATACCAATTAAAACATGGTCTTTTATCGTACAACCATGTACAATTGCAAGATGACCTATAGACACATCGTTCCCTATTGACGTGCTGGCTTTTTGATATGTACAGTGTATCATAGCAGCGTCTTGAATATTGGTTCTTTCACCAATTGTAATCGTATTAACATCACCTCTAATAATAGCATTAAACCATACACTGCTTCCGGCTCCAATGGTAACCTGGCCAACAATAGTAGCGTTATCTGCAATAAAAACGGTTGAATCTATTTGTGGTAAAATTCCTTGAACGGCTTTAATAATTGGCATAATTTATAAACCTAGTTGTTTAGATAATCGTAACATTTCGATAATTGGTTTTTTTGCATTGATTAATAAATCATCTGCTAATTTAATTTCGGGTAATTCGTGTTTTAAACAATTATATATTTTTTCGAGTGTGTTTAATTTCATGTGCGGACAATCATTACAAGCACAATTAGCAATAGGTGGTGCGGGTATAAAGGTTTTATTTGGGCTAGCTAATATCATTTGATGAAGTATACCAGCCTCTGTAGCTACAATAAATTCGGTACTTTCGGATGTTTTACTAAAATTTAATAATGCAGTGGTAGAACCTATAAAATCTGCTAAATTTAAAATTGCTTCTTCACATTCTGGATGCGCTAATAATAAGGCCTGAGGATTTCTGATTTTTAATTTATTTATTTTTTCTAATGAAAAAACTTCGTGAACCATACAAGCACCATTCCACAATAACATATTGCGGCCAGTAATTTTATTTACATAAGCACCTAGGTTTTTGTCTGGTGCAAAAATAATTTTTTGATCTTTTGGTAATGAATTAACAATTTGAACAGCGTTTGCAGAAGTACAAACAATATCGGTTAAAGCTTTAATTTCTGCAGAGCAATTCACATAAGAAATCACTAAATAATCTGGATATTTCTTTTTAAATAACTTAAAATCAGCAGGTTTACATGAATCCGCTAAAGAACAACCCGCTTTTAAATCGGGTAAAACAACTTTTTTATTTGGCGATAAAATTTTGGCTGTTTCTGCCATAAAATGAACACCTGCAAAAACAATTATATCAGCCGCTGTTTTTTCTGCTTGTTGAGATAAACCCAAACTATCACCAATATAATCGGCTATATCTTGAATATCTGCATCTTGATAATAATGCGCTAAAATAACCGCGTTCTTTTCTTTCTTTAATTTATTTATTTCCGAAATTAAATTTAAAGTAGGATCAATTGGAAAATCCAAAAAACCATTTTTATTTAATTCATTAATTATTTTATTTTCAGAAAGAGTTGAAAGCATTTTCAAAATTGTAAATTATTAACGGTATAATAAAATATCATTTTTCTTTTTAAAAAGAAATTGATGGTGATGATGAAGGCGTTGATAAGCCTAACAACTTTGCTCTTTTTTACCAAACAGTAAGTTCTATACGCGTTGTTCACATGTTATAAACAGACTTTTCTTATTAAAGTGGTAATAATCAAACCAATAACAACATGTTAGATACTTGTGAATTGTTGTTCCGTTAATAAGAGTATTGTTAAATTTGTGAACAATTTGTGTATAAGCAGCGCAATTTTGCGCAGAAAATGAGGATAACTTTAAATGCTTAACCAAATAAAAAACTTATCCTATAGTTCTGCGCATTTTATCAACAGTAAAAAGGGGCTTATGCACAATAATAAAAGGTGATAAATGAAGAAAACAGATTTTTTGATCATTGGTTCGGGTATTGCCGGTTTAAGTTTTGCATTAAAAGCCGCTGCATACGGAAAGGTTTGTATTATAACCAAAGCGAACGAAGAAGAATCGAACACCAAATATGCACAAGGTGGGGTGGCGGTAGTAATTGATAAAACAGATAGTTATACTAATCACATCAACGACACACTCGTTGCTGGCGATGGGTTGTGTAATCAAGCTATTGTAGAAATGGTGGTGAAGCAAGGCCCAGAACGCATTCAAGAAATAATAGATTACGGAATTAATTTTGATAAGAATCCCGTTGGCGATTATCATTTAGCAAAAGAAGGCGGCCACTCTGCGCACCGCGTATTACACTTTAAAGATATAACCGGACTAGAAATAGAGCAAGTGTTATTGGACAAGGTTCATCAAAACCCAAACATCGAAATTTATAGCCACTACTTTGCGCTAGAGTTAATCACCGAGCATCACCTAGGAAAAACAGTTGATAAAAATGCGGACAAAACTTGTTTTGGTGTTTATGTATTAAACACCACCAACCACCAAATTGAAACCATTAGTGCTAAAATTACCCTAATGGCTAGCGGAGGCGCAGGCCACGCCTATAGCACCACCACCAACCCAACCATTGCAACAGGCGACGGCTTAAGCATGGTTTACCGCGCCAAAGGAAAAGTGCGAAACATGGAGTTTATTCAGTTTCACCCAACAGCACTTTATGAACCAGGCGTATATCCAAGTTTTTTAATATCGGAAGCATTAAGGGGGCATGGCGGCATTTTAAAAAACAATAAGGGCGAGGCTTTTGTAAATGCAGTAGATTCAAGGGGTTCGTTGGCTCCAAGAGATATTGTGGCAAGAGCCATTGACGCAGAAATGAAAAAATCTGGTGCAGATTGCGTGTATTTAGACATGCGTCACATAGCAAAATCGGAGCTATTAAATGAGTTTCCAAATATCTTTGCGAAGTGTTTAAACATAGGCATAGATATGAGCACAGACCTTATACCCGTGGTACCTGCTGCGCATTATATGTGTGGCGGAATTTTAGTAGACGAAAACAGCAAATCGAGCATTAAAAACTTATATGCCTGCGGAGAGTGCGCAGCCACTGGATTACACGGCGCCAACCGTTTAGCATCAAACTCTTTATTAGAAGCTTTAGTGTTTGCTCACCGAGCGGTGGTGTCTGCAAAAAAAGAAATTGATTCAATAGCAAACTGTACAACCATTCCAGACTGGAATGATTTGGGCACCTCACAATCAAACGAAGACATTTTGGTGACACACAACTTAAGAGAGGTTCAAAGAATTATGAGCGACTATGTTGGCATTGTTCGATCCGATTTTAGATTAGCAAGAGCCATGCGTCGGTTGAAATTAATTTACGAGGAAACAGAAAGTTTTTATAAACAAACCAAGCTGTCTGTGCCTTTGTGCGAACTAAGAAATTTAATTCAAGTAGCCTATATTATTATAAAATCAGCTACTTTGCGAAAGGAAAGTCGTGGCTTACATTATACCACAGACTACCCACATAAAAACAATCAAGAAATAAAAGACACTATATTTTAATACCTTAATTATGTTTGAAAATACAGGCCGAACAGAAATTGCTTCTTTAGGTGAATTCGGATTAATAGAACACCTTTGTAAAAACATTACCCTCCACAACAGCAGCACCATAAAGGGTGTAGGCGACGATGCCGCCATTATAAATCATGCCGCGCAACAAACCGTATTGAGCACCGATCTATTATTAGAGGGTGTTCATTTTGATTTGGCCTATGTACCACTCAAGCATTTAGGATATAAATCAATTGTGGTAAACCTAAGTGATATTTATGCTATGAACGCAAAGCCAACACAGGTGCTTGTTTCCTTGGGTTTCTCGAGTAGGTTTTCTTTAGAAGCGGTAGAAGAATTATATGCGGGCATGTTGTTAGCATGTAATAAATATGGAGTTGATTTGGTAGGAGGCGACACCTCATCATCTAAGCAGGGCTTGGTTATTAGCGTTACGGCAGTTGGAATTTTACCCGAAGGTGCAAGCGCAGTTCAAAGAGATACCGCCAAAATAAATGATCTAATTTGTGTGTCTGGAGATTTGGGCGCAGCCTATATGGGTTTACAAATTCTAGAAAGAGAAAAGCAAGTGTTTTTAGCAAACCCGCAAATGCAGCCAGAGTTGGCCGGTTTCGATTATATTATTGAAAGACAATTAAAGCCAGAAGCCAGAAGAGACTTGGTAGATTTATTAGCAGAAATAGCCGTGCTTCCAACCGCAATGATTGATGTATCGGACGGCTTAGCTTCAGAATTAATTCATTTAAGCAAATCATCAAAACTAGGCTGTACTATTTACGAAGAAAAAATTCCTATAGACCCCGTAACCATTAATGCCGCACGCGATTTTAATTTAGATCCAAGCATGTGCGCGCTCAATGGCGGCGAAGACTACGAATTACTTTTTACGGTGAGCCAATCCGATTTTGAAAAAATAAAAGGACAAATTTCTTTTTCCATCATTGGCCACATGACCGATGAGGCATCAGGATCCGTTATGGTAAGCAAAAATGAAAAGGTATATCCGCTAAAGGCGCAAGGCTGGAATGCTTTTGGGGGCAATTAAAATGGCCGCAAATTGGCCCAACCAGTCCCAATTGTAATAATATTTACAGCTATTATTTTTTTTTACTAAATTGAATTTTATAAAAAAAATCGATGGTTAAAACGGTACTCAATCAAACAAAAAAAACAAGCCTTGTGTTTTTGTTATTTTTTGGTTTGAATGCTGCAAAAGCACAAATCCAAAAGGTTTCCGGCAGTGTAAAAGACAAAATTACCAGACAAGGTATTTATTCGGCAACGGTATCTGTAAAGGGAACCGCACAGGGAACCAATACCGACCTCAATGGTCGATTTGTGTTAAACCTCGACCTGAGTAGCAATAAAACCCTATTGATTACCTATTTGGGTTATAAACCCATGGAGCTGCAGGTTTCTAAAAATAAAAATAACATTGATGTTTTATTAGAAGAAAATGTAGTAACCAGCAAAGCCGCGCTGGTACAGTCTTCTAGGCTTACCGAAAAACAAAAAGAAGCACCACTTACCGTAGAGTCGATGGATTTAATTTCGATTAAACAAACCTCTGCTGCAAATTTTTACGAAGGCTTAGGCCAATTAAAAGGGGTGGATTTAACCGCAGCAAGTATAGGGTTTAAAGTCATCAACACTAGGGGTTTCAATAGCACATCGCCGGTAAGATCTTTACAATTAATTGATGGAGTAGATAACCAAGCGCCGGGCCTCAATTTTTCTTTGGGTAATTTTTTAGGTTCTTCCGAAATTGATGTACAAAAAGTAGATTTAATTGTAGGGGCAAGTTCGGCCTTTTTTGGACCAAATGCATTTAATGGAGTAATCAGCATGCAAACCCGCAACCCCTTTAATTCTGCGGGTTTAACAGTAATGTCTAAAGTGGGAGAGCGCGGATTATTCGAATCTGCCATTCGTTATGCAAGGGTTTATAAAAACAGAAATGGTATAGACAAGTTCGCCTTTAAAACAAATATTTATTACATGCGCGCCTATGATTGGGAAGCAACCAATATGGCTGCAACACCACAATCTACAGTTGGTATAAACAACCCTGGTGGCTACGATGCGGTGAATAGATATGGAGATGAAAATTTTGATCCGCGTGGAAATAACTCATCAGATAAAAACGGAAGGGTTAACTACCCCGGCCTTGGCATATGGCACCGTAAGGGTTACGAAGAAAAAGACCTAGTAGATTATAATACAAAAAATTTAAAATTAGCTTCGGCATTACATTATAGAATTAACCCTAACACCGAATTAATCTATGCCTTTAACATGGGTAACGGTACCACGGTTTATCAAGGCGATAACAGGTATAGTTTAAAAGACATTTTATTTTTTCAAAACAGATTAGAGCTTAAAGGAGAAAATTGGTTTGTGCGCGCTTACTCCACGCACGAAGACGCGGGCAATTCATACGATGCGGTTTTTACCGCACAATTATTACAAGATTTACACAAGCCATCGTCAAGCGGAACAGGCTTGGTGGGCACCACTTGGAGTGGCGACTATCGAAATTATTGGGCTAATTTTATTTCTAAAAGAGCGCGCAAATTACCAGGTTATCCACCACAAACATTTCCATTTGATTTTGATGCAGCCGATTCTGTTTTGAATATTTACACCGATTCTGTAAAAGCTTGGCACGAAGAAGCCTCATATTATGCGAATTTAGGAACCTCGCCACAAGGCGCAAACCCAACCAGCACCATTTATCAAAACGCTGGATACCCTTATGTAGATAGGTTTGAGCCGGGTACAGAAAGATTTGATTCTGCTATGAATAGCATTACATCTAAAACATCTTTTACAGAAGGTGGCTCAAAATTTTATGATAAATCTGCTTTGTACCATTTACAAGCCGAACGCAAAGTGGTGCTACCTAATGCCGACGAAGTATTGTTTGGGGGTAACTATAGAAGATATACACCAAGCTCTAGGGGTACTATATTTAGTGACACAGCGGGCCGTGTAATTACCAATTCTGAGTTTGGTTTTTATGCTGGATACGAAAAAAGATTATTAAACAATCGATTAAAATTAAATGCTACGGGCAGAATAGATAAAAACCAAAACTTTGATTATGTAGTATCGCCAGCCGCATCGGCAGTGTATACGAATGATAAAAAAGATGTGTTTCGTTTTTCATTTTCTTCTGCCATTAGAAATCCAACACTGGCCGATCAATTTTTATATTTTAATGTGGGTCGTGCAAGGTTAGTGGGTAATATCAACGGTTTTGATTCCCTCATTACAGTGCCTTCTTTGTTTGCCTTTTTTAACTCTCAAAAACTAGATTCATTACAATATTTCAATGTCGATCCAGTTAAACCAGAAAAAGTTAAAACAGCCGAAATAGGCTATCGTGCTACCTTAGGAACGGCCTTGTTTTTAGATGCGAGTTATTATTTCAGTATTTACACCGACTTTTTAGGTTATAAATTGGGAATGGATACAAAAATTGATACGCTTAATAAAAGAGTAATTACAGCAGATGCTTATCGAGTAGCTGCTAATTCGAAAGAGACCGTTACCACACAGGGTTTTTCGGTGGGCTTGTCTTATTTCTTCCACAATTTTTATGCATTAACTGGAAATTACTCTTGGAATGTATTGAATTTGAAAGGCTCTATAGACCCTATTATTCCTGCATTTAATACACCCGAACACAAATTCAATATTGGTTTATCCGCAAGAGATTTAGACACTTACATTGGACAAATTCACTTAATAAATTGGAGCTTTAGTGTAAACTATAAATGGATTCAAGGCTTCCAATTTGAGGGCTCTCCTCAGTTTACCGGATTTGTACCAACCTACGATTTATTCGATGCCCAAGTGAGTAAAACAGTACCCAAACTAAATATGACATTTAAGCTTGGCGCTTCCAATTTATTCGATAAAAAGAGCTATCAGGTATATGGTGGGCCATATGTAGGCCGAATGGCTTATTTTTCGGCAACCTTTGATTTGGCAAAAAACAACTAGAAAAATTGACGAATTAACTAGAAAAAACTATATTTAAAAAAGGAAACCAAAAAAAAAATCAATATGAAGAAAAATTTACAATTCTTATCATTGATCGCAGCAACTTTATTTGCAGGTAATGCAATGGCGCAGCGATATGTAACGAATTCATTTACGAATGTAACCGTTACCCCGAATATTGTTTACGGACAAAATTATTCGGTATTAACAGGAGCACCTGTTATGTCAGATTTAAAATTAGATTTCTATGAGCCAACAGGCGACACAGAAATGGCACGTCCCCTAGTAATTGTATTACACACAGGAAGTTTTTTACCTAAAGGTTTAAATCAATCTCCAACTGGTGCAAGAACAGACAGTTCAATTGTAGAAATGTGTAAAGAATTTGCTAAAAAAGGATATGTTGCAGCAGCAGTAGGTTACAGAGCAGGTTGGAATCCACAAGGAGACCAAGATGTTCGTACAGGAACTATCTTAAATGCAGTATACCGTGGTATGCAAGACACTAAAAATGCGGTTCGTTATTTCCGTTATATGGGAGCAACTAGCGCAAACACTTATAAAATTGATACCAATAGAATTGTATTATGTGGACAAGGTTCTGGAGGTTATATTTCATTAGCTTGTGGAACTTTAAACAAACCGTCAGAAATTCTATTATTAAAATTCATCAACCAAACAACTCAAATGCCTTATGTAATTCAACAGGCAGTTGGAGATTTTGATGGTTTTGGTGGAAACCCTGCTTACAATAACGCAAACAATTACCCAGGTTATTCTTCAAGAGTAAACATGACAACCAATTATGGTGGTGCAATGGGTGATTCTTCTTGGTTAGAAGCAGGCGAAGTGCCAATTGTAGGTATGCAAGGTAAATTAGATCCATTTGCACCATACAAAACAGGTGGTGTTTATGTACCGGGTACTAATCCTCCATTATTGGTTGTAGAAGCAAGTGGTTCATACGATGTTGCTGATAGAGCAAGTCGCTTAGGAGTAAATAATGTGTTTAAAACACCTGCATTTACAGATGCTTATTCTACAGCTGCAGCTTCAAACAGCAATGGCCTAACCGCTTTATTCTCGTTCAATGGTGCAGCTAACGGTAGCGCTCCATGGGAATGGTGGGATCCAACAGATCCTTTTAATGCAAATGGTTTGGCTTCAAACCCATTCATGTCTAAAGCAAGAGCTTTATTGTATATCGATACCATTCAAAACTTCATGGTTCCTAGAATTGCAAGAGTATTATTCCCATCAACAGGAATCACTAATACATTTGCTACAGAAGGAAATGTAAGTGTTTACCCTAACCCAGCTGCAGATATTTTAAATGTAAGAGTAGAAGGCTTAAACGGCGCTGCTTATGCAATTGAAATGTTAGATGCAACAGGAAGAATAGTAAGAAACGAACAAAACTTAACAGGACAATCATATGTTGTGAATCGCAACGAATTGTCGAATGGTGTATACTATGTAAAAGTAACTAGCGGTTTAAATCGCAAAGTGGCTAAAGTAGTATTATACTAATTAGCTAAACCTAATTTTAAAAAGCCCGAACATTTGTTCGGGCTTTTTTTATGCCTTCATTTTTTCTTTTATTTTCAAGAAAGGTTTCTCGAAATAATAATGAAATAGACTGGCTAATAGGATGGAAAGTAATAGGTAAGAAAGCAATAAAACACTAGCTTTTAATAGGGTGCTAGCGATAATGAAATTGTTTAAAATACGAAACAAAAAGGTATAATGAATTAAATAAAGCGAATAAGAAATCACGCTTAAAAAAGTAATGCCATTGACCATTTTTATGTTTTTTGGTCCCGTCCAATTGGCAAAATAAAACAAACTTAAAGCAAAGCCCAAAGAGCTTATGCTGGTAAAAAACACGGCATTAAAAAAAGGAAAATATTTTTTATAAAAAATAAAATAAGCAATCGGAACCAATAACATTCCAACAATTAACAAAGTGTTTTTGAATGGTAAAACCAATTTGTTTTTTGTTTTAAAAAACCAAGCAGCCAACACCCCATACATTAAGGCATCTAATCTAAAGGCTACCACTTTTCGAATATTTTTATCCCAAGCGCTCAGCTCAAACTGCCCTTGGAATTGCGTATATCTCCAATAGGTAAAGAGGCACAAAAGCA
>CAIMAP010000150.1 GCA_903838995.1 uncultured bacterium
GCTCGAACCCACGACCCTCGGTACCACAAACCGATGCTCTAACCAACTGAGCTACAACCACCATTTCTAATTATTGCTAATTTTAGCACAAATGTAGCATTCTCTGCCTATTTTCGCAATAATTAATGAAAAAATCTGTGCTGTTACAAATGAATTGATATTTTTGAGGATGTTTGAAATATTAAACACCAAGTTTAAGGAGTATGCGGAAACCATTTTTGCAGATCAAAAACGTTGGAAAATCCTTATTATACTATCCCTTTTTGCAAGATTAGTCTTGTTTCTAACAGATGGGCACAATAGCGACTTCGATTTTTTCGAAAATTGGGCCGACCGAATTGTTCAATTTGGCTTCCAAAATATTTATTCCATTCAAGTAGACCGTTTCGAATGTGATTACCCTCCTCTTTATTTATATGTGGTTGGAGCCTTTGGTCACTTATTTAATTTCTTCCATTGGCCTATTCATACTCACTTTTTTGATAGCTTTTTAAAGTGTTTTAATTTAATAGTGGAACTTGTTTTCCTAAACCAGTTTTACAAAATAAGCAAGCAAAAAATATTCTTACTATTGATGCTAATTTCTCCTGTAACGCTATTAAATGCTTATGGTTGGGGGCAAATTGATATCATTTATGCCATCCTTATTTTTTGTAGTTTGTATGCTTTAATTGATAAAAAAATATATTGGTCGGCATTTTATTTAGGCCTATCGCTGAGTTTAAAATCTCAAACACTTTTATTTTTACCTCTTTTTGGATTGCTTTTAATTATTGCGGAAAGTAAATGGGTCGATAAATTTAAAGCACTTTTGTTATTTGCTATTGTATTCCTACTTCCTAATTTGCCATTTATACTCTGGGCTCCAAACCCAATGGATTCAATCAATCCACATCTTACCGCAGCCGGTAGATACAATTTTATTTCGGTCAATGCCTTTAATATTTATTGGGCATTATGGGCCGATTTTCAATTGAAATTAAAATTAATGTTTCCACCAAACAATATTTTGGTACTTGGATTGATCAGCAGAAAATGGCTAGCTTATGGTTTATTTACCATTATCTATACTTGGTTATTAAGCCTTTTAGCAAAGCATAAATCGCCAGAACAAATCTTTCGCATTTTTGCATTCTTTTGCTTTTCTTATTTTATGTTTTTACCAGAAATGCACGAAAGGTATTTATTCCCCTTTTTTATTTTTAGTGCTTATTTATGCAGCTTTAATCTGAAAGAATTTAAATACTTATTGATTGTATCTATATTGCACAGCCTTAATTTATTATGGGGTTGGGGCGAACAAAAATACATTAAAACCCAAATTCCTTTTGAATTAAGCAGAGTGGTGGCATTCATAACCTTTACTGTGTGGTGTGCCTATGCCATTCCATTTTATCGTTTCTTTTACCCTTCTAAAGCACAAAAGTAATATGAGCATTTATTTATATACCGATGGGGCTGCCAAAGGAAACCCCGGAAATGGTGGTTATGGCGTGGTATTAAAATCGGGGCAACATTATAAAGAAATGGCTGGAGGTTTTAGACTAACCACTAATAATCGCATGGAATTATTAGCAGTAATTATTGGATTAGAAGAAATAAAAAAAGACAATGCCATTATACATGTCTATTCGGATTCTAAATATGTTGTAGAAGCAATCGAAAAAAGCTGGGTATTTAATTGGGTGAAGAAAGATTTTAAAGACAAGAAAAATAAAGATTTGTGGTTACGCTTTTTGAAAATTTACGACAAACATCAAGTTAAATTTCATTGGATAAAAGGGCATGCCGGGCACCCAGAAAACGAACGCTGCGACCAATTAGCGGTCGCAGCTGCCGAACAAAAAGATTTACCCGCAGATAGCGGCTATGAGTCTAGTTTGGTTTAAACAATAGGTGTTACTGGCGAAAATTCTGCCATAAAACCTTCTGCTTGTTCAACCATGGCTTTAGAGCCAATAAATATAGGTGAGCGTTGATGTAAGGAAGTAACTGGTAAATCTAATATTCTATTTAAACCATCGCTTGCTTTCCCTCCTGCTTGTTCAATTAAATAAGCCATTGGATTACATTCATAAATCAATCTTAATTTACCACTTTCGGCACCGTAAGATGATGGATAAATAAAGATGCCGCCTTTCAATAAATTACGGTGAAAATCGGCAACCATCGATCCAATATATCTCGAAGAATAAGGCCTATTGGTTGAGTCATCAATTTCTTGACAATATTTTAAATATTTTTTTACGCCATCTGGAAAATGAATATAATTTCCTTCGTTGATAGAATATAATTTACCTGTTTCAGGAATGCGCATTTCAGGATGTGATAAACAAAACTCGCCTATACTTGGATCAAGTGTAAATCCGTTTACGCCTTTACCTGTTGAATAAACAAACATGGTCGAAGAACCATAAATAATATATCCAGCAGCTACCATTTCTCTTCCACTTTGTAAGGCCTCATCTTCAGTAGAAAAGCCAGTTTCGTGGATTCTGCGATAAATTGCAAAAATAGTTCCGACAGAAACATTCACATCGATATTGGAAGAACCATCTAGTGGATCTATACATACCACATATTTTGCATCCTTAGAAATTTCGGAATTATTAATTGGAATTACATGGTCGTTTTCTTCGGAAACAATTAAACAACATTCTCCACCTGCTTTTAAGGCAGCTATAAATTGTTCGTTTGCAAAAACATCTAGTTTTTTAACTTGCTCCCCTTGAATATTGGTATCGCCAGTTTCGCCAAGTATATTCACCAATCCGGCTTTATTTACTTCTCTGTTTACAATTTTAGCTGCTATGGCTAAATCTCTAATTAATCTAGAAAATCCACCTTTAGCAAATGGAAAATCCGTTTGCTTTTCGATGATGAATTGACCAAGGGTGATCATTTGTGACATAGGTATATGTTGTTTTTATAGGTTCGTTTTTTTACCGATTTCTATTACTTCTACTTCCGAAATTTTTCCTTCGTGAATAGCAAATCGGATCAATGTTCGCATAATATGTAAGCCTTGCTTGCCAGCAGCACCGGGATTCATATGTAACAAATTTAATTTTTTATCTTGAATAACTTTTAAAATATGTGAATGTCCTGAAATAAATAGCTGAACGTTTTCTTTTTCTAAAAATGCTTTCACGTTTGGAGCATATTTGCCTGGGTAACCGCCGATATGTGTCATCATTACTTTGATGCCTTCGCAATCAAATAACTGAACAAATGGATGAACGATGCGAATGTTTTGGCCATCGATATTTCCGTAGACTCCCCTTAATGGTTTGAATTCGCTAAGCTTATCGGAAACATGCAAATCTCCAAAATCTCCTGCATGCCATATTTCGTCTACTTCTTTAAAGTATTGGTATACTTCTTCTGGGAAATAACTATGGGTATCCGATAATAAACCAATCCTTTTCAAGCAATAAAAATAAACAAAAAAGTCTCCTCTTTTTCAAGAGAAGACTTCTTTTTTGGTAATAATAAACTATACCTTTTTTACATTGATAGCGTTTAATCCTTTTTTACCATCATCTTCTTCATACTCGACTTGATCTTCTTTGTCGATTTTGTCGATGAGACCTGAAACGTGCACGAAAATTTCTTTTCCTGATTCGTTGTCTTTAATAAATCCATAACCTTTAGACTCATTAAAGAATTTTACTGTACCTAAACTCATAAAAAAATAATTAGTTGAATATTCTAAGATAATTAAAAAAAAATCGAAAAAACGAAAATATTTTTTTTTAAACGCTCATTAAAAGATAGTTAAGTAGGGTTTTAGGTGTTCAATATAGGCCTCAGTGTAGCTATTTTGTGCTTTATAGATATGAAAATGGCTATTTTGGGTTGTTGTGTTTCGTTTATGCAAAACAAAGATTTGACGGATAACAGCTGTGTTTTCGAAAGAGTGAATATGGATGATTTTGTCAATAAAAAGCTGGTTCCGCATAGCCAATTGATTGATTTCCATTTCTGATTCGGGGACAATTATAGCAATTTTGCCATGTTCATTTAATAGCCCGCTTGATTTTTCGATCCAATCCGCCAACAAGTTTGCAGGTGCATGTCTTGCACGATTTTTAGCGAGATCTTCGGAGGCTAAAGAGTCTGTAAAAAAGGGAGGATTACTAATGATCAAATCGTAAGTATTTGCGCTGCTAAATGCTTCGAAATCGGCCTGAATAACTTGCATGTTTGCTGCCCATGTTGAATGCGCAAAATTGTCTGCAGCTTGACTTGCAGCGGCAGCATCTAATTCTATAGCTGTGATGCTTGCTTTGGGAAATTGTTGCGCTAACATTAAACTCAACACGCCGGTTCCGGTGCCAATATCGAGCACAGAATTTACATTGGTAAACTTTGGTAATGTAGCCAGCAAAACCGCATCTGTTCCCACTTTCATGGCACATTGGTTTTGCGCTATGCTAAATAATTTGAATTGAAATAAATGGTTATTTTTAGTTCGACTCAATCGTTTTTTCTAATGAAGTTTCGAAGCTTGATTTGTATTTAGACACATGACCAAAACTTTGTTCGTCTATCAAAATATCTCCGGCGGTAACCGTTCCTAATAAAGTATATTCGATAGCAGAAGTGGCCGCAATCTCAATAAATTCGGCTTGTTTAGCTTCTGGAACACTCACTACAATTCTGCCTTGCGCTTCTCCAAATAAGAAGGCATCTTTTCTAATATCTTCTTCAGATTCAATTTCAAAACCTAAATTTCTTGACATGGCAGATTCCATTAGCGTAATAAATAATCCTCCATCGGCAACATCATGAGCAGAAACAATCGCATGAGATTCAATGAGCTGTTTAATGAGTTGATGGGTATCATATTCTTTGTCTAAATCGAAGAATGGTGCTGGTGATGATTTTATTTTATGGTAAGAATACAAATACTCAGAACAGGCAATATCATTTTTGGATTCGCCAATTAAATAAATAGCATCACCTACATTTTTAAAATCCAAAGTCATCATACTCGCTTTAGTATCGAGTATGCCTAACATGCCTATTGTTGGCGTTGGAAATACCGGCCCCTCGTCTGATGATTGATTGTAAAAACTAACGTTTCCGCCTGTTACCGGTGTTTCAAATTTTGTACAAGCCGAACTCATTCCTTTAATTGCCGAAACAAATTGCCAATACACTTCCGGAATATAAGGATTACCAAAATTCAAACAATTGGTAATGGCTACGGGCTCTGCACCAGCGCAAGTAATGTTTCTAGCGGCTTCTGCAACTGCAATCGCACATCCAATTTCTGGATCAGCATGTACATACCTAGCGTTACAATCTACTGTTAAAGCAATGGCTTTATCTGTACCTTTAATATTTACAATTGCGGCATCTGCAGGTTGATTAGTTGACATGTTTGCCACGCCCACCATGGAATCGTATTGACCAATTACCCATCTTTTAGATGCAATATTTGGGTGTTTAATTAAAAATTCTGAAACCGCTACAAGGTCTGTAGGCTCTGCCACTTGATCAATATTGAATTTTTTATTTTCTTGAAAATAGGCTGGTTCTTTATATGCTCTATGATAAACTGGCGCACCGCCACCTAAAACTAAATCATCTGCAGGAACATCGGCAACCAGTTCGTTATTCATGTAATAATGCAAACGCTTGGTGTCTGTTACTTCTCCTATAATGGCGCAATTTAAATCCCATTTATCAAAAACAGCTTCCACTTCTTTTTCTCTGCCTTTGGTTACTACAATTAACATACGCTCTTGAGATTCTGATAAAAGAATTTCGTAAGGCTTCATGTTTTCTTGACGCGTGGGAACTTTATCTAAATAGATAACCATTCCATGTTCGCCTTTAGCAGACATTTCGGAGTTAGAACAAATAATACCAGCTGCTCCCATGTCTTGCATGCCCACAACCGCACCTGTTTTAATCACTTCGAGTGTTGCCTCTAATAATAATTTTTCTTGAAATGGATCACCAACTTGAACCGCTGGTAAATCATTTACAGAATCTTCTGTAATATCTTTTGATGCAAAAGCTGCACCATGAATTCCGTCTTTACCTGTTGCTGAACCTACTATATATACTGGATTTCCAACACCATAAGATGTAGCTGAAACTGTTTCGCCAACATTTACAATACCCGCAGACATAGCATTAACTAATGGGTTGATATTATAACATTCGTCGAAGAAAACTTCTCCCCCAACCGTTGGAATACCAAATGCATTGCCATAATCTCCAATACCTTTTACCACGCCTTTAATTAACCATTTGGTACGGTCTAAAGCTAAATCGCCAAAACGCAAAGAGTTTAGTTGTGCAATGGGTCTTGCTCCCATCGTAAAAATATCTCTATTGATTCCGCCTACTCCAGTAGCCGCACCTTGATAAGGTTCTAAAGCAGAAGGATGGTTATGGGATTCTATTTTAAAACAACAAGCAATGCCATCTCCTATATCAACCAAACCGGCATTTTCTTCGCCTGCTTTTGCCAACATTCTAGGACCATCTTTTGGCAAAGTTTTTAGCCAAACAATAGAATTTTTATAAGAGCAATGCTCGCTCCACATGACAGAAAAAATACTTAATTCTGTGAAATTGGGAACCCTCCCTAATATTTCATTTATTTTTTGATATTCTTCGGGAAGTAAGCCAAGTTCTTTAGCTGTTTCGAGGGTGGTTAATTGCGTCTGTTCCAATTGATTTTTTATTTGAGCTGATGCAAAAATAAGAAATTTATAGGCTTGTAACAGTACTGTTGATAATTATCAAATCAATGCTTTTTCAATAGCTTTTTAAGCATTAATTTTAATTGATAAAATAAAGAGTACTTACGATACGATAAAATAAAATAAGGGGCTAATTGGCTACCTAATTTAGATTTATACTCTGCAACACCTTGAATATTAGCACCTAAAAGGTCAATTGTAGGAATACCCATTTTGCTAAAATGATCAAAAATGGCAAAATACAAAGCAGTTTGCCCATGTGTTTCTGGCACTCCGCCCGTAATCGATATTAAATAGGCTTGTTGCTGATCAAATGTTAATAAAGCAGATCCTTTTAAATTAGTCGATTCATAAAGTCCAAATACTGCTAATTCTTGTTGTTGATAAAAAGTATTGATCCAATGCCTTACTTTTTGCTCTTCTGCTTTACCCATTCCATTTTTCAGCATCATTTTTAAATGTGTCGAAATAATAGACGCTAAATTTGTTGTCTCTATTTTAACTTGAATGGCTTCGTTTTGAGCAATTTTATTGATTTGTCTGCGAATATTTTCTGATGGTTTTTTTTCGTCCAATAATAGCGCCTTTTGAAGCGTGTAATACAATTGATGCGTAAAACCAGACCAAGTAAATGCCCTGATATCGTTGAATTTGGGAGATAGTTTTAATTCAATGGTATGGTACTCCTTTTTTAAGGCCAACAACATTTGATTTAAGGCTTGATTAATTACAAAATCTTTTAAAGAAGCATTGATAAAAAATGGCGTATAAAAAAAATGTGTCGGTAAAGCGGCATGTTGTTTATGAACATACAAAACCATGGCCGCACAAAACACCGATTGATGGTAACAGGCATAATAAATTGCTTGTTTGTGATAGGTTGATGCAATTAACTGAATGTTTCGAGCATCTTGATACCAAAGGCTTTGGTCGTATTGAATAAGTAATGCATCCCA
>CAIMAP010000151.1 GCA_903838995.1 uncultured bacterium
AGTTTATTAGTTTTAAATACCAGTAACTATAGCAACTCCATCGAACAAAATTTTACCGTAGATAAATTCAATTATTTTATCTCTAATATTATTTTAGAAAAAACAGATGGTAGCAATTATATTGTTCCACAAGACAGTTGTTATTTTTTAATTAAAAGTTCGAACAAAGCGAGTCAAAATATCAGTATTAAAAACATTCCTGTAGGCAATTATCGTAAAATATCATTTATGATTGGCGTGGACAGCGCTAGAAGCACTATGCCTGCTAGCGCTAGAACTGGGGCTTTAGATGTTGGTGCTGCAGCTGCCGATATGTATTGGACCTGGAATACTGGTTATATATTTTTAAAATTACAATGCATGCCAATTATTGCAAAAGGGGAAGATTCGAGTGCAGTAATTCCATATGTATATCATATTGGTGGATATGGCGGATTAAATAATCCTACTTTAAATAATATCCGATTAGTGCATTTAAATTTTGGGGAGAACTTAAACTTAATTGCCAATAGCACCACCGCGCAAATTACAATCAAAGCAGATGCACTCAAAGTACTCGAAGGAAGTACGCAAGTAAATTTAAATAGCACCCCAACGGTTATGCTTACTCCTTTCTCTGCAAATATTGCCAATAATTACCAAAACATGTTTAGCATTATTAACATCACTAACTAGTAAAATGCGCGCCTTTAAAATCTTATTAGCTTCTTTAATTTTTATAACGCTGAGTCAAGCTTGTACAAAGGAGATTAACCCCGAGGCTAGCTTTGCAGGTTTTGAAGCGCCAATTAATTTTCCTTTAGTACGCTATAATTTTAGTGCAAACCCTGTAAATAAAGCAGGTTTCGATTTAGGTAAAAAGTTATTTTACGATGGGATTTTATCTAGAGATGGCTCTGTATCTTGTGGCAGTTGTCATCAACAAGCCGCTGCCTTTGCACATTTAGATCATACCATAAGTCATGGTATAGATGATAAACTTGGTAATAGAAATGCACCAGTTCTACAAAATTTAGCATGGCAACAATATTTTGCATGGGATGGTGGTATTTTTCATTTAGATGAATTTCCAATCAATCCCATTACTAATCCGGTAGAGATGGACGAAAAAATGCCAAAATTACTCAGTAAATTAAATGCAAATAGTACTTACCGAGCGATGTTTAAAAAAGCATTTAATAAAGATTCTGTCGATTATGCTTCTTTAACTATGGCGCTTTCTCAATTTATGAACATGCTCGTGAGTAAGCAATCTAGGTATGACGAATACCTTGCTGGCAATGTATCTGCGCTTTCTGAAAACGAAAAAGTAGGTTTAAATTTATTTATGAATAAATGTAATAGCTGCCATACTGCCCCATTATTTACGGACAATAAATTTCATAATACCGGTTTAGCAACTAGTGCAGATTTAGGTAGAGCAACTGTTACGGTGCAAGATTCTGATTTATATAAATTTAAAACACCTTCACTTAGAAACGTAGAAAAATCTTATCCTTATACTCATAATGGAAGATCCGCAACGCTCGAAGTTGTACTAAAACATTATGCTTCAGAAATTAAACCGGGCACAACGGTAGACAGCAGATTGGTTGGCGGATTGGGATTAACGGCATTAGAACAACAACAAATTATTGCCTTCCTAAAAACATTAACCGATACAAAGTTTTTAACGGATACCCGATTTTCAGAATAATTATTTCTTACTACTGTTGATAATCTCTTGATAAAATGCTTCGTATTGAGGCATGATTAATGCGATGTCAAATGTTTTTGCATGAGCTAATGCACGCGCTTTAAAGGCATCTAATCGTTCTTGATTTTCGAGAATATGAATTGCATTAGCTGCCATGCCATCTATATCACCCACTTCATTTAAAAATCCAGTTACCCCATCTATATTTAATTCTGGTATACCGCCGGCATTAGAAGAGATGACAGGCAACTTACAAGCCATGGCTTCTAATGCTGCCAATCCAAAGCTTTCGGTTTCTGAAGGCAATAAAAATAAATCCGAAACTGAAAGAATTTCTTCTACTGCATCTAATTTACCCAAAAATCTTACACTGTCTTTTAAATTCAATTCGCGAACCAATTGCTCTACTTCACTTCTTTCAGGACCATCTCCTGCTAATAATAATTTTGCAGGAATTTTCTCCACAATTTTTGCAAATATCTTCACCACATCTGGCACTCTTTTTACTTTTCTAAAATTAGAAGTATGCACAATTATTTTTTCTTCGTTAGGTGCAATGGCAATTTTAAAATGGTTTTGTGCTTTATGTTGAAAACGGTTGAGGTCGATGAAGTTTGGAATAACCTTGATGTCTTTTCTAATTTCGAAAAACTTACAGGTATCATTTTTTAAATCTTGAGATACTGCCGTTAC
>CAIMAP010000152.1 GCA_903838995.1 uncultured bacterium
ATAATCGGGGTTTAAGCCTTGCATTTGCACTCCGGTGCCAAAACCAGAAGTTAAAAACAAACCAGATTGTTCTTGCAAAATGTCTGAAAGGCGCATAGAGCCTGCTTGTTTGATGCTTTTTTGAGTGATTATTTTGGTAGGAATAGCCACATTACTGAGCTTGCGCTCGGTACGTGTTGCCGTAACAACGGTTTCTTCTTTAATATTGTATTGCTTTAAATGAGAATGATGAGAAGAATCTGCGGGATTTACTGTTGTGAATAATGCTGGGCTTTTTTGCGCATAAGTAACTGTGCTACTTGCGAATAAAAAAATTACAAAAAAATTGTATTTCAGCCCCTTCATCTAGCGCAAATATGCTTGCTTTAGACAAGAGAAATGTCATTGAATTGTCAGAGTAAATTACATGACTTTAGTCTGACAAATAAAATCGCTGATTGGTAATTTAGTTGACTTTGAAATCTGATTAAAACCACCCGAAATTTCGGAGAAATTTCGGTAACCGCGTGCTAGTAACATGCTGGCTGCAATCATGCTGCGATAGCCGCCAGCACAATGCATAAAGAAATGTTCGTTTGGATTGATGTCTTTGATCCAGTCGTTGAGGTATGCCAATGGCTTGCTGTATGCTTCGTCGATATGTGAAGCAGCGTATTCACTTTCTTTACGGATATCAATTACTTTGCTCTCCCCTATTTTTACTTGCGATTCAAATTGTTCGGGCGAAATACGCACCACTTGGTCGGTTTCTTTTCCGGCTGCTTTCCATGCAGCTATTCCACCTGCTAAAAATCCAATTTGATTATCGAAACCTACACGCGCTAAACGGGTAACCGCATCTTGTTCTTTTCCATCTTCCGTTACCAATAAAATGGGCTGCATTACATCAACAATTAAGGCGCCCACCCATGGCGCAAAATCACCATTCAAACCAATGTTAATAGCTTGCGGAACAAAATCTTTTGCAAATACATCGGCATCGCGGGTGTCTAAAATAATAGCTCCGGTTTGTTCCGCTGCCACTTCAAATTCGGCAGGATTCAAAGCGCGCATACCATTGCTCATTACCGTATCGAAACTCTCGTAGCCTTTCTTGTTCATGGCTACATTCATTCCAAAATAAGCCGGTGGTGCTAACAATCCGTCGGTCACTTCTTTAATAAATGCTTCTTTATTGGGTTGATTAAGTGCGTAGTTTACTTTTTTCTGGTTGCCTAAAGTATCGACTGTTTCTTTCATCATGTTTTTACCACAAGCACTGCCTGCGCCATGAGCAGGGTAAACAATTACCTCATCGGCTAATGGCATAATTTTATTCATCAAGCTTTCGTACAACATTCCTGCCAATTCATCTTGCGTTAAATTGGCTGCTTTTTGCGCTAAATCTGGACGACCCACATCACCTAAAAATAAAGTGTCGCCACTAAAAATAGCATGGTCTTTTCCGTTTGGATCTTTCAATAAAAAAGTACTACTCTCCATGGTATGACCCGGTGTGTGCAATACTTTTAGCGTAAGGTCTCCTATTTTAAATTCTTGGTTGTCTTTCGCAGAAATGCAATCGAATTCGCACGCGGCATTGGGGCCGTATACAATTTTTGCACCTGTTTTTTTGCTCAAGTCGACATGGCCCGAAACAAAATCGGCATGAAAATGCGTTTCAAAAATATATTTTAATTGCACATTATCTTTTGCTAAACGATCTAAATAAGGTTTCACTTCTCTAAGAGGATCTACAATAAAAGCTTCGCCATTAGAAGTAACATAGTATGCGCCTTGCGCTAAACAACCAGTATAAATTTGTTCTATATTCATGGTATTAGATATTAAAATTCGGGTGCTTTTAAAAAGCATTACAAAGTTAATATATTTTGAAGCAACCTTTTGCAACAAATGTAGCAAAGCAATAAAATTTCGATGTTTTTTATGCCTTATGGCCTAAAAGCACCTTATGGGTTGATTTTGTTGAAAAAATGATATATTTAATATTCAAAATATAAGAAAATGAACCCTTCAAAATTGCTATTAGTGCTTAGTTTTATGCTTTTTTTATTTATTAGCCAAACTAAAGCGCAGCGAGTATTCGCCACTAATTATCCTTACCAAGCCGAGATAAAAGTATTTGTGGTAGCGCAAGAATACCAAGCCGATTTAAAAGTGTATAAAGTACGAAATGAATACGAAGCCACAGGACAAAACGGAAAATGGTTTTTTACTAAATATGATTATCAAGCTAAAAAGAAAATATATTTTGTAGACCACGAATACCAAGCAGAATTAAAAATATTTTTTGTGGAGCAAGAATACCAAGCAGGCTGGCGTAATGCAGCGAAGAAGCATTTATTGTATTAATTTTTTTTACAAACCCTTCAACCTTTCCGCTGCCGCCCTTAAAGTCTCTTCTTTTTTCGCAAAGCAAAAACGAATCACACCATGGTCGGTTTGGTCTTGATAAAATGCCGAAACTGGAATAGTTGCTACGCCATATTCTTTCACTAAACGAATGGCAAATGCTTTGTCGTTTTCGTTGGATATTTTGCTAAAAGAATAACATTCAAAATAACTACCATAAGATGGAATGCATTCGAGTTTTGTAGCAGAAAGTAATTGCCTTAACAAATCTCTTTTTTGCTGCATTTGCTGCCCTAAGTTTAAATAGTTTTTGTTTTCGGTAAGATAAGCTGCAAGCGCCACCTGCTTAGGCGTATCGCAGGTAAAGGCATTGAATTGATGTACCTTTCTATACTCTTTCATGAGGCTTTCGCCAGCAATGCAATATCCTAATTTCCAACCGGTGCAATGCATGGTTTTTCCAAAAGAAAAACACACAAAACTACGTGCCAATAATTCGGGATGTTTTAAAATACTCTGATGCGCTTTGTCCTCAAAAATTAAATGTTCATACACTTCATCGCTTAAAATAACAATGTCTGTACCAGTAACTATACTTTTTAATTCAATAATATCTTGTTCCGAAATTACTGCCCCTGTTGGGTTATGTGGCGAGTTAATCATGATCATTTTAGTACGCGGCGTAATTTTACTGCGCACCTCGTCCCAAGGAATGTTGTAATTAGGAAAAGTTAAATTGATGCGCAGCGGCACACCCCCATTAATTTCAATATTTGGAATATAACTATCGTATGCGGGCTCAAACAAAATCACTTCGTCGCCAGGATGTATCAAAGTGGTAATAGCCGTATAGATGGCGTAAGTGCCGCCTGGGCTTATGGTAATTTGCGTATCGGGGTTAATGCTTTGTTGATATAAACTTTGCACCTTAGCAGCCAGTGCTTCGCGCAATGCGGGGTAACCATTGGCATGCGTGTATTGGTTAAAACCATCGGCCATGGCTTGGCTTACCATTTGCGTAAGTGCCGGATCCATCTCAAAATCTGGAAATCCTTGGCCTAAATTAATGGCACCGTATTGTGCGGCCAATACCGACATTTCAGTAAAAATAGTGGTTCCTACACTTGGGAGTTTACTTTTCAAAATCATAAGCTCTAATATAGTACAAAAAAAATGTATTTTTGAACATGAGTTTAACCGATACCATTGTTGCATTAGCTACGCCTGCCGGAACCGGCGCCATTGGCGTTATCCGTTTATCGGGTGCCGATGCCATACAAATTGCCAATAGCATTTTTACGGGCAAAGACTTGAGCAAACAGGCATCGCATACGCTTCATTTTGGTAAAATTACCAATGGCAATGTAGTTATTGACGAAGTATTGGCCAGCATTTTTGTAGCGCCAAATTCTTATACCAAAGAAAACAGTGTAGAAATTTCTTGCCATGGTTCGGCCTATATTATTTCCCAAATTATTAAATTGATATTAAGCAAAGGCGCTCGCATGGCTAAGGCTGGCGAATTTACTATGCGTGCATTTTTAAACGGACAGTTAGACTTATCGCAGGCCGAAGCCGTAGCAGATTTAATTGCATCGCAGAATGCCGCATCGCATCAAATAGCCATGAACCAAATGCGCGGAGGCTTTAGTTCTGAGCTGCAAGCCTTGCGCAGCGAACTCATTAATTTTGCATCGCTGGTAGAATTAGAATTGGATTTTTCGGAAGAAGATGTAGAGTTTGCCAACCGTACGCAAATGAAAAATTTGATTCTTCAGATATTAAAAGTTATTACGCGTTTAATTAATAGTTTTGAATTAGGTAATGTGATCAAGAACGGTATTCCTGTTGTGATTGCGGGCAAGCCCAATGTTGGTAAATCTACTTTATTGAATGCTTTATTGAATGAAGAACGCGCCATAGTTTCGGAAATTGCAGGTACCACCCGCGATACTATTGAAGATGAAATGAGTATACAAGGTCTGCGTTTTCGTTTCATCGACACGGCAGGTATTCGCGAAACAGACGATGTGATTGAAGCCAAAGGTGTAGCACGCAGCATGGAGAAAATAAATTCTTCTGCAGTAATTTTATATGTCTACGATGCTTCGAAAACAAGTCTTTCAGAATTACAAACAATTATTGCGGAGTTTAAACCAATCATCGAAAAAAATAATTCGACTTTATTTTTAGTCGAAAATAAAAGCGATAAAAATACTGCAGCGCCATACGAAATTGAAGGTCTTCGACATATTCAAATTTCTGCATTGCTAAAAACAGGCATGCAAACACTAGAAAACGAATTAGTAAAATTAGTTGATCTTGCAGCGCTAGCAAGCGGTGAAAGTATTGTATCTAACTTGCGCCACGCCGAAGCCTTACAAAACGCTGCTACTGCATTAGAGAAAGTCTTGAATGGTATTGATAACCCAATTACCTCAGACTTTTTAGCCATGGATATTAAACAAGCCCTTCAGCATCTAGGTGAAATTACTGGTAGCATTTCCACAGATGATTTATTGGATAATATTTTTAGTAAGTTTTGTATCGGAAAGTAATGCCCCCAACATTTAATCCACTAAAAAAAGCAATGCATGTACGCAATCATAGATATTGAAACCACTGGTGGTAGTCCGAGCTACAGTAAGATAACTGAGATTGCTATTATATTACATGATGGGGAAAAGGTAATTGAGGAATACAGCACGCTGATTAATCCAGAATGCAGTATCCCCTATCAAATTACGCAACTAACCGGCATTAGCAACGAAATGGTGCGAGATGCTCCGCCATTTTATGATGTGGCTAAAAAAATAATTGAACTTACCAAGGATGCGGTTTTTGTAGCTCACAATGTAAGTTTCGATTATAATTTTGTGAAGTCGGCATTCAAAGAATTAGGTTATGATTACCACCGCAATACCTTATGCACCGTAAGAATGAGCAGGCATGCCTTTCCTGGCTTCCCTTCTTATAGCCTCGGAAAATTATGCGATTCTTTAAATATTCAATCAGCAAACAGGCACCGTGCCTTAGGTGATGCAAAAGCTACTGCTATTTTGTTTGATAGAATCATTAAAAGTAATACCAGCATTTTAGATGATATTAAAAATGCAGCCATTACCATTCCTAAAAAATTACCGCCACAATTAAAAGACGATGCATTGCAAAAAATTCCGGTTGGCATCACTGGCGTTTATTATTTTCATAATACAACTGGCGATGTAATTTATGTCGGAAAAAGCAATGATATTAAAAAAAGAATTATACAACATTTTGCATCTGGGAAAACAAAAAAATCGGCTCGCATGCTAGAAGATGTGGCCCACATCAGCATTGAAAACACTGGATCTGAGCTCATCGCTTTGCTTTTAGAATCGGATGAAATAAAAAAGATTAAACCCATTTACAATACTTCGCAAAAGCGCAGCAGTGCCGTTCCTTTATACAGTATTTATGATAAGGTAGACGATGCTGGTTATGTGAATTTATATATGGCCAGGCATCAAGAAGGATTGCAACCGCTAACCACTATAGATAATGGCAAAGAAGCTACGCAGTTTTTTGAACGCCTAGTAGAAAAGTATAATTTGTGTTTAGCAAAATGTGATTTACATAATTTTAAAGGCCCTTGCTTTAATCATCAAATTAAAAAATGCAATGGCGCATGCATAGCAGTAGAAGCGCCTGAAGCCTATAACCAGCGAGTAACACAAGCCATTGAGACTTTTAGTTTTCAAAATCAAAGCTTCTTTCTAATTAGCAAAGGCCG
>CAIMAP010000153.1 GCA_903838995.1 uncultured bacterium
AAAAGAAAAGCAGTTTATAATTGCATGACTTATCAAAAAAATATAGTTCCAGATATTGCAAAGGTGGAAAGCAATATTCGAAAATATGAGATACCGGTTGTGATGGTATATGGCATAAAAGATGGTTTATTTCCCCTTCAAACAGGAGCAAAATTTTTGGTAGATTACCCCTTTAAAACGCTTTATAACTTAGATTTTGGTCATTTTATGATTATCCCATCCTTAGACGAAGCCTTAACAAAACAAGCATGATACTAGCCAAAAGAAGTGTATTGTTTTCCAGATTTTTTGCTATTATTTTGAAAAGAATCTTAGCCAAAAGATTTCATCAAATTAGCGTAGAAGAAATTCCAATCCGCAAAGACCATTCGGTTTTATTGTTGTGCAATCATTTTTCGTGGTGGGATGGATTTTTAGCAGGCCATTTAATTGATAGTTATTTCCATAAAAATTTTCATATCATGATGCAAGAAGATCATATTGAAAAAAGAAAATGGCTACGCTATTTGGGTGGATTTTCTATTAAAAAATCTTCAAGAGAAAGTGTAAAAAGCTTACAATATGCAGCCGAATTATTAAATGATTCGCCAAATTCGGTGGTGTTATTCCCCCAAGGTGCCCTAAATTCAATGCATTGCGAGCAAATCGATTTAGCTAAAGGCTACGAATATTTGATTAAAAATATCAAAGGGAATTGTCAAATTATTTTTGCTGCAAATGTGATGGATTATTTCGAATCTTTTAAACCCAGTGTACATATTAGTTTATTAGATTGTGGTACAAATCATACCATCGATTTCGAAAAGCTACCAGCGCTAATTAACGCGCATTATACTTCAGCGAAAAAGAAACAAATTAGATTAAATTAATCTCGGTCTTTTAAAAAGGGATATTGTCGGCGAATTAATTGTAAGTGGGCTTTACTCAAATCTATATTTTCGATACTGGCTTCATCTGTAAAATACAATTCTTCGCCATATGGGTCATACACTGCCGAATGTCCGTTATGCTCAATTTCATTGGCATCTAAGCCCACGCGATTACAAGCTACCACATAACACTGGTTTTCAATTGCTCGTGCTTTTAATAAAGCATCCCAATGCGTAATTCTTTTACTGGGCCAATTAGCCACCACTAATAATACATCGTAATCTGTGGTGTTTCTGCACCAGGTAGGAAATCTTAAATCGTAACAAACAATGGGTTTAATTTTCCAACCTAAATAATCAATGGTAATTTGTTGATGACCAGGCGTAAAAATTTTAGGTTCGTCTGCCATGCCGAACAAATGTTTTTTATCGTAACTAATGCATTTTCCATCGGCTTGCATCCAAATAAAACGATTAAAATATTGGTTGTTTTCTTTGATAATTAAACTACCTGCAATCACCGCATTTTTAGCCATAGCTAATTCGCGCATCCAAGTAATGGTTTCCCCATTCATTTCTTCAGCAAATTGGGCCGCTTGCATCGTAAAACCAGTATTAAACATTTCTGGTAAAACAAAAATATGGCTCTGCTCCGAAAATTTATTGATCTTTTCGGCAAACATTTTCCGATTTTTCAACTTATCTTCCCAGTATAAATTACTTTGAATAATTGTTACCTTTAATTGATCCATAACTCAAAATTATGATATTTAAAACAAAAGAAACCAAACTATTTATCATTTTAGCTAGTTTTTTTATTGCCAATGCCATCATTGCAGAATTTATTGGAGTAAAAATATTTTCTGTAGAAGGAACCCTAGGTTTAATCCCTTTAGACATCAGTTTATTTGGCATCGAGCATTTATCCTTGAATATGTCGGCGGGCGTATTAAATTGGCCCATTGTATTTATCATGACCGATTTAATCAACGAATATTTTGGTAAAAAAGGAGTGAAGGCCTTATCTTATATAGCCGTAACCATGATCGCATATGGATTTTTAACGGTGTATGCATCTATTCAATTAATTCCTGCTAATTTTTGGATCAGTAAACAATTAAGCAATGGCATGATAATAGACATGAATTTAGCTTATAATTCAGTTTTAGGCCAAGGTTTATGGATCATTATAGGTTCTATTACTGCATTTTTATTGGGTCAAATTATTGATGTGACTATATTTCATTGGATTAAAAGAAAAACTGGCGAAAAGGGATTGTGGTTAAGAGCCACAGGATCGACGGTAGTGTCTCAATTGGTCGATAGCTTTGTAGTAATCTTTATTGCCTTTTATATAGGCGGAAATTGGACTTTAACCCAAATCTTTGCGGTAGGATTGGTAGGTTATATCTATAAATTTATTGTTGCTGTTTGCATGACTCCAATATTATATTTCGTGCACAAAATTATTGATGGCTATTTAGGGAAAGAATTAGCTCATAAGCTCACCAAAGAAGCGCAGCAGCAAGAATAATTCGAACTTATCCACAGCTTGTTTATTAATTTAAATTAAAACCTCTTTGTATAATGCTACATTTGCATTGCAATGGTTTCCGACCCGTTCGGAATTAAAAGGGAATTTGGTGTAAATCCAAAACAGACCCGCTGCTGTAAGCTCTATCGTTTAACATTCAATCTAAGCCACTAAGCAATTGGGAAGGCGAATGTTAAGGAGTAAGTCAGAAGACCTGCCTTGTAAATATAATCACAGCTTTCGGGGATAGAAGCAGGAGATTTAATTCGCGTTTATTACAAACGGTTTTTCGTCTTTTTATTTTCCGTCCTTTTAGCTGCTAATTTTTAAGCATCAATGAAATTTTTTTTAGGGGCAATTTGTATCTTTTTTAACTTAACTAATGCTTGGGCAATTGCTTGCACAGACACGGTTAAGGTGAATCAGGTATTGGTTGTTTATAAACCCTTAAGTCCTAAAAATGCCAATGCTTTTTTGGTTAATCATTTAAAATCAAATTACAACGATCTTTCTTTAAGCGATTATTTAACCAAATCCAGTACATTATCTTTTAAAAATTATGGAGCCGGTGGCTCGAGTACCATTAGTTTAAGAGGCACTAATGCGAGTCATACCAAGGTGCTTTGGAATGGCTTGAGTATTGGTTCATCTATGTTAGGCTTATTAGATTTTTCGACCATACCCTGCAATAGTTCGGATTTAATAGAAATACAATATGGCGGGGCAACTGCGGCCTATGGAACAGCCGCTATGGGAGGCGTAATTATTTTAAATACCAGCAATCCATTTGAAAATAAAAGAACCATTATTTCTTTATCGCAAACCTTTAGCAGTATCGCTTCTTCCACCACTCAATTACATTTGAAATTTGGCCGCAAAAAAATCCGTTCTATTTTTACGATCAATTATCAGAATAATCAAAATAATTATTCCTTTAAAAATTACACGCAATTTAATTTGCCCATTCAAAATCAAATCAATGCCGAAACAAAATCTGGAGGCATCATGCATCAACTTTATTATCAGGTCAATTCAAATTCCTTATTTACCTTACATTCTTGGTATCAAGAAAGCGATCGCAATATTGGGCCGCCTATTTTTAATAGAAACCAAACAGCCTATCAATTAGATTATTCGATTAGAAATATAGCCAGCTATTCCACTATTAAAAACAGTTTCCATCGATTTAAATGGTCTTTGGGGCATAATAGAGAATATATTCGCTATGTCAATAGGGTAAAAGTAGGTAGCACTAACCTGGTATTACTCAATTCAAAAAGTACTTTTGATGCGCTTAATTTCGAATTTAATTATGCCCGAAATCTCGAGCATAGAAACGAAAGTTTGAGTTTTTCGAGTGTTTATGAAGGCGCTAGCATAACCGATTATGGAAAGTATAGATTTCGAATTAGAAATGCCCTTGCATTAAACGAAGAATTTTTACTGAAAAGAAATTGGACTTTAGATTTTATCAATCGATATGAATATGCTTTAAATAAAAATTTATTCGCTTCGCAGATTGCCTTCAATAAAAAAAATCTATTACAAAAAGATATCACTTTACGCTTTGGCTTGAGTAAAAACTATAATTTGCCTACTTTAAATGATTTATATTGGCAACCCGGTGGCAACCCCAATCTATTAGCAGAGCAGGGTTTGGAGGCAGATGTAAATGTAAAATACCAAATTAAATCTGCTAGCATTAGTTTGAATGCCTACCATGGTATTATTAACCATTGGATTTTATGGCAACCTGCCGCTATTGAAAATGGTGTTTGGACCCCTCAAAATTTAAGACAAGTTCAGCTTTATGGAATAGAGATGATTGCTCATTTAACAAAGCAAATAGGAGCCTATCATTTGCTGGCAAATTATAATTTTTCGATTAATCATGCCGTCAATCTAAAGGCTATGAGTTTAAATGATCAAAGCGTTGGCAAACAATTAATTCATGTGCCTATTAATAAAAGTAGTTTCATGCTTCAAGTTAACCGTCAAAATACTTGGTTACAATACGCATTCAATTATAATGGCTTTAGGTATACTAGCTCGGATAATAAACAATTTTTACCAGCCTATTTATTACATGATCTTGCCCTGGGTCATTCATTTTTACATCAAGCAAAACAATACCGAATTTTATTTAGAGTAGAAAATATCCTGAATAAAACAGTCGAATCCATCCCTTTCAGACCTTTACCAGGAAGGGTTTACAGCATTAACCTTCAATTAAATTTAAACAAATAAACACATGAAAAATAAGATTATTTATTTAGCTCTTTTGGCTTTTACCCTGCAAGCGTGTACAGAAGAACCACCAATTCCTACACCCATAGATCCTAATTTGGCATTTGATAAAGGTGTGTTTATTGTTAACGAAGGAAATTTTGGCGTGGGAAATGCCAGCATCGATTTTTATCAAAGAGATTCGAACCGATTAATTAAAAATGTATTCGAAACCGTGAATGGTAGGCCAATGGGCGATGTAGCCCAATCGATGACCATCTTTAAAAACAAAGGATATATTGTGTTAAATGGTTCGGCTAAAGTAGAAGTAATTGATGCGAAAACATTTAAATCGGAAGCGAGTATCAATGGATTTTCTTCTCCAAGGTCTTTCTTAGGGATTGATGCAAACCGTGCATTTGTAGCCGATTGGATCAGTAATTCCGTAAAAGAAATCAACTTACAAACAAATACAATAGTGTCTAGCATATCAGTAGGAACAGGGCCCGAAGCACTTATTTTAATTGATAGTTTCTTATATGTAGCTAATTCTGGTGGTTATATCAACGATAGTACATTGAGCATCATTAATATCAATACCAATCAAATCGTTAAACAAATTATTGTAGGCGATGCGCCCATTGCTTTTGCCTTAGATGCTAATAAAGATTTATGGGTATTGTGTAGAGGAGATTATAAAGATTATAGTATTAAAGAAGACGATACCAAAGGAGCATTGGTTAAAATAAATACTAGCACGCAAAGTATCATTTCTAAAATAATTATTGGAGCACAAGGAGATCATCCAGATAAGTTGGCTATTAGTAACGATAAGCAAAATGTATTCATTAATACGGCTATAAATGGAGCAAATAATGGTATTTATAAATTGGGAATTAATGAAAGTGCTTTGCCTATGAATCCATTTGTAGCTGGCTATTTCTATGGAATTGGAGTAGATCCATTAGATGATAAAATTTATGCAGCAGATCCTTTAGATTTTAGCCAAGATGGTATTATGTGGAGATACAATACTAACAGTGGTATGCGAATAGATTCCATTAGGGTAGGTAAAGTTCCCAATGGAATTCACATTCAATAATTAGCTAGATTATTAAGCAAAAAAAAAGACCAAATAAATATTTGGTCTTTTTTTTATGAAATATTTTTAGGGTTATTTTGCAATAACCAGATTTGTTTTTTTGATAATCGCATAAGAAGAAAATAACAAAGAACTGAAAAATAAATCAGCGGCTAAGGTATTTGGGAAAAATGGAATGGCTGCTTCGAAACAAGTCATTAAACCAATGGCATTTTTAGTATACATCGCTTGAGAAACCCAAACTCCAAAATTACTAATGGCAAAGAAAATAACAGAAGCAGATATAGAACCCACAATAACTGGCATAGGGCCTTTTTTATTGCTGATAAACAAACCCAAAGCTGCAATAGCTATAAATGCAGTATAAACGCTTAAATCGAATCCGTTTGGAATAAATAAATCGGAAATAAGCATGGCCATAATGGGCACGATGAAAGCCAATTTTTTGTTGTTTAAAGATGCCGCAGCAAATAAAGCCATACCACCAATGGCAGTAAAATTAGGCGGATGCGGTAAAAAACGCGTGGCTGCAGCTATTGCTACCATTATAGAAACCGTATTGATTTCGTTTTTAGATGTATTCGAGTTCATAGTTAAAATTCAAGAATTTCAAAAATAATCAAATAAGGTGTTTCGCGCTAAATAATTTATTCACAAACGGGGGTAATTATTAAAAAACAATTTTTAAAGACCCATTTTATTCGTTTTTCTAACAGCTCTTTTATTATCTATTATATAAGCGGTTGATATTTAAATCATTACAGCTGAACTTGTGATTTAATTGTATAAGTGTGGAAAAACCTGTGGAAATCTATTTTTTTTCTTTGAATTTTTCTATTTCAGTGGGGTTTTATATAAATGTGGAAATGTGAATTAAAAATAAATCGCTGTTTTTAGCTTGTTATCCTTGTTTTTATTTTAGCCATCATTTCATAACAATTTGACAACATGACTAATATCAATTTTTTAATGGTAGAAATATATATTTGAAAGGCAGATATGTATAGTCATATCATGCTATGTTAATCTGCTAGCTAGCAGAAATTGATAGGCAGATTAGAGTTGGTGAATGTGGTATAATTTTTTTGTCTTTTTTCTACAATTGAAGACAAGAAAAAAAATTAAAAAATGTCTAAAAGTTTTTAGCAAAAAGATAAAACGAAAATAGAAAAATAAATTACTAATAAAAAGTATGACAAACTTAAACAAGAAAATTACAGGAATTTTTAAAATGAAAAATTTATTTACAAAAAATTATTGGGCGATGAAGGGCTTGGCGCTGTTGGTGTTGGTGGTGATGGGGGGAAGTGTGAGGGGGCAATATTGGAATGGAAGTTTAACATCTTCTAATAGTGGTTAGATCGGAAGAGCGTCGTGTAGGGAAAGAGTGT
>CAIMAP010000154.1 GCA_903838995.1 uncultured bacterium
CCTTATTCGATTTTGGGAAAATGAATTCGATATACTCCAACCCAAAAAGAACAAAAAGGGTAACCGTCTATTTACACCAGAAGACCTAGAAAATCTGAAAGTTATTTTTCATTTAGTGAAAGAAAAAGGCTATACCTTACAAGGCGCAAAAGAAGCCATGAAAGGTGGTTCAAAGGAAATCAAAGAAACACAAAAAGTGATAGATTCACTTGCTACCTTAAAAGCATTTCTGCTAGAAATTAAGGATAATTTATAATCCATCACCTATCAGGTTTTAAATTAAACTCCTATTTCACACTTTTGATATATGAAAGTGTGTGGGATAATTATTGTGCTCGTATTTATTGGAATCCATTCCATTGCACAACAATTCCAAAGTGCCGATACCAGAGCAATACTCGGAGCCGGTATAGCACTAAAATCAGCAAATATTATCGATGAAAATCCTGCTAGTACTTTAAAACTAAGCCATAAATACATCGGTATAGGGCAGCAAAATGATTTTGGCATCGTAAATTTAAATTCCTTTCAATTTGCTATTGCTATTCCATTAGCGCATCATTCCTATGGTTTTGCCTTTCATCAAAATAATTTTGACGCATTAACTTCCCAACGTTGGTGCCTAAATGCTGCGGTTTTAATAAACGAAAATATTCGATTTGGATTAAACTTAAACGCAGTCCTTAACAAATTTGAAAATGAACAAGCTAGCTTAAATTTGATACCCGAAATAGGATTTATGTATGAGCGAAAGAGCCGTTTGTGTTGGGCTTTACACCTAATTAATTTAGGCATAAATGATCATAAAAATTCAATTCCAAGTGCCATAAGAATTGGATTGAACCAACAAATTAATGATCAAATAGCACTTTGTACCGCATTATGTATGTCTAAATCTCAAGCCTATTTACTGAAAGCTGGACTTACTTATGAATTAAATTCAAGCATTAGTATTCGAGCTGCAATAGCAAGTTCTTCACCAATTATAGGTTATGGATTGGCTTATAAAAAGAAGCGTATTGTTTTTTGGTTAAGCAATAACCATCATTTGTTTTTAGGTAATAGCCCTGCTATTAAAATTAATTATGCGTTTTAAATTAACGATACTTTTACTTTACTGCGCTGGCTATTTGCATGCACAGGTGCTGGAACAAACAGATAAATTAGAAAGAATCAACCTCGAAGTTGACGAAAGCGCTGCTGAAATATATAACGAACATTTAGAAAATGTAGATCAATTCCTATATCATCCAATCAATTTATCGAAAGCCAGTGTTACAGAACTAAAAAATTCTGGCTTATTTAATACTGAACAAATCGATGCAATCATTGCCCACATTGAATTTACCGGAAAAATAATTGATCTCTATGAATTGCAAATTATCCCTGTTTTTTCAACAGAAGATTTATTGAATTTAGTTAAGTTTTGTGTTCATTTAACAGAAATAAATTATCAGAGTCCTAGTACGACTGCTATCACCAGAATAAAATTTAACAATCAAGAAAAAATATATCAAGGAAGCTCGTTTAGTTTTTATCATAAATTAAGCCATAAAAATAACAATGGAATTTCTTGGATGATCGCAACTGAACAGGATATAGGAGAACAATTTCATTTCAACTCCATTCAATTTCCACTAGACCATATTTGTGGAAACATCTATTTTAATAAAAACAATATAAATGTAATTGCAGGAAGTTTTCGAAGTTTTTTAGGCCAAGGATTATTAAGTGGGCAAGGCAAAGGCACCGAATTTGCTGCCGATTGGACTACATTAATAGCGACCAACAATGGCTTTAGTCCTTATGCATCTGCTATGGAATCAGGATATCAAAATGGTATAGCGATTCGAAAAGACCAAAAAAACTGGAGCTGTTTTTTAGCACAATCTTATCAAAAAATTGACAGTGGCAGTAGCAGTGGCTTACATAGAACTGCCACAGAAATTAGCCGTAAAAATGAACTCTCCCAAGCAATTTTTAATGGCAGATTAGCCTATCAAATTAAATCAAGTCAAATTGGAATCAATACCATTATAGAAGAATTTAATCATAAGAAAGGTGTTTCTTTAGACTTGTTGAGTCATTATCAAAACATGCTTATTGGCTCCGAAATAGCTGTATTTGAAGATAAAATCGCCTTCCATTTGGCCTGCATGGCTATATTAAATAAGCAAAGTAGTGTTGCATTTGGAATCAATTATTTTACAGAAAATTATCAAAACGAATTTGCTTCAAATCAACTATTACAAGGTAATGCCAAGAATGATATTGGATTTAGTATTGCATTTAAGCAAGCCATTAATTCAAAAAGTTATTATCAAATAGTAAGTAATACCCATTTGATTAATGGCGCTGAAAAAACAATTAAAGTTCCTAGCATAGAAAATAAAATACAAGGAGTTTTAATTTATATCAATCGTATAGGAAATGAAATTCAATTAAAAAGTAGTTTACAAATTAAAAATAATAGTAAAATAGCAATCGCTGAAACCATTAGAAAATATGAATATCAGCACATTTTTAGTGCTACTTTGGTATTTAAAAAAATAATAGCTAAACAACTTTACTTACTCCAAAGGTTTGATTATAAAACCAATAGTATTAGCCATTCAAACGCATTTCAATGTGCCATCAAATACACCCTAAGTGATTTAAAATTAACGATAGGTTATGGGATCACTTTTTATAATTGTGAGTTTGATACTAGAATTTATAGCGCAGAACAACAATTACCCAATTATTTGAGTAGTGTCCTATTAAATGGAAATGGCACTAGGGCCTTTTTTTACTTTCAAAGTAAAATAAGAAAAAACTGCACTTTAAGCCTGAAAGCTAGCAAAAACAAGGTGTTAGGTAAAAGCAATATACTTGATTATGCCATTCAATTAGCTATAAAATTATGATTCGTAATGAGATGCGATCGGTTGTTTTAGGCAGATTATTACTTGCCTATATAACAGGAATAATGCTCGCAAGTTATCTACCATTTAACATGCTATTTGTAATTATAGCCTTCATTTTATTTACATTAAGTTGTTTTATTCAATTTTATTATTCCAAAAAAATAAAAAGATTTACATTTCATTGGCTAAATGGATTGAGCTTAAATATTATTTTTATTTTCTTTGGTTACCTATTAAATATTACCCATCAAGAAGGCTTATCAAAGGAACACTTTGCTAAGAAAAAATACCAAAAGCTAGCAGTGGTAATTGTCGATAATTTAAGTAATAATATACTCAATAACAGATATTTAGGAAAAGTTATTGCCAGCGATTTACAGCAAAATACACAGGGTAAAATACTCATATATACAAAAGATAAAACCTTAGCGCTTGGTAGTATATTAAGTTTAACTTCTAACATTATTCCTTTTCAAAAAAATAGAAATCCAGGCGAATTTAATGCGCAAGCTTATTGGAATAGAAAACAAGTTTTTCATTTTGTTTATCTAAAAAATACTGATTCGATTATTGGTATTAAAAAATTGAGTTATCTCAAAACAAATAGTTTATTGATTGCCTATAAATTCGACAGCATTTTAAAAAAACATCTGCTTAGCGAGGAAAGTTATAAAATAGCATCTGCCCTATTACTAGGAAGTAGATCGGGCATTTCTGAAGAGGTAATAGCTGATTATTCGAAAACAGGTACCATCCATATTTTATCTGTTTCTGGTTTACATGTCAGTGTTATTTTTCTGGTTTTGAATAAAATATTATCACTTTTTAAATGGGGTAAAACACAGCTGCTCAAATCAATTATTCTTATATCTTTTGTTTGTCTATATGCCTATATAACGGGGCTTTCCCCCTCTGTTTGCAGGTCTGCGGTAATGATATCGTTTAGTATCATTGGCAAACAAATCAGTCATCAAAGCAATCCATATAATCTGATTGCTGGTTCTGCTTTTTTTTTATTAATTATAGACCCAGCATACCTGTTCGATATTGGTTTTCAATTATCCTATTTAGCAGTATTAGGAATTATCTATTTTTATGATGCGATATACAGGCTAATCTATTTTAAAAATAAATTGGCAGATCAAATTTGGATGCTCATTGCTGTGTCAATTGCAGCACAGTTAAGCACCTTAGCCATGTCACTTTATTATTTTCATCAATTTCCTAATTATTTTTTATTAGCAAACCTTTTGGCCATTCCACTTTCTAGCATTGCACTTTATTTAGGCATTGCGCTATTAGCACTAAATCCAATCCCTATGCTTGCAAAATACATTGGTCTAGTTTTAAGTAAATGTATTGCGCTAATGGGCTATATTTTACATAAAATAAGCATGCTGCCTTATGCTTTAAGTTTTTACTACCATATCGATTCGACAGCAGCCTGCTTATTAATGGCCCTGCTACTTTGTTATAGTTTTTACCTAATCCATCATATCAAATGGATGAATTGGTATGGCGCTGGCTTTAGTTTGCTTTTTTTAATGAATAGTTGTTTCATCCGAAATCAAGATTGGAAAACGACGCATTACCTTATCCATCAAAAAGACAGTCCGTGTTTATTAATTAAAAGTGCAGATCAATATACTTTAGTTTGTAGTCAAAATAGTAATCAAATTGCTTTGAATAAATTAATTCAAAACTTTCAAAAAATTGGTTGGCATTTGACTAAATTGGTTTGGGTAAGAGACCAAAGTATAGTGCGAATCAATAACAAAACCATTTTGTTTATTGCAAAACCAAATCCTTTCAGGCCAATGACTGCAATCAATCATCAAAG
>CAIMAP010000155.1 GCA_903838995.1 uncultured bacterium
ACTAATGCCCGATGCACCTGTTAAATTTACCAATGGAAGCATCGCCATCAATGTAAACTTAAATGGTTTATGGAGCGATTTTTCTGCGGTAAATAATATTGAAAAAACAAATGCCAATGGTTCGATTGTTATTAAAGATGCTGCATTTCAATTACCCAATAGCAGCCTTATATGCAAAAATGGTAATGGAAATTTTAGCTTCGAAAAAAATGACCTGAAGATAAACCAGTTAAATGCCCAATTAGGCAGTTCCGACTTGGCTTTGCAAGGTTACTTTAGAAATTTATTGGGCTTTGTTTTATTCCCCGATCAATCTTTACAAATTGATGCACAGCTAAAGGCCAATAAAATAAATTTAGCTGAATTGCTTTCTTCTACGCCCACCAACAATACCCAAAGCGAATACCTGATTAAAATAAATCCAAAACTCAGTTGTAATTTAAAAGTGGACATTAACGAATTAATTTTTCAAAAATTTAAAGCAAACGATATTGGCGGAAATATTCAAATTGGAAATCAACAAATTAACACAGATTATTTATCGTTTAGGGCGCAAGACGGTTTGGTCTTTGCTAAAATAAAATTAGACGCTAGTTTAGGCAAACCATTAAGTATTGATGCCGATCTTAATTTAAAGAAAATTAATATTACTAAATTTTTCTACGAATTTGAGGAGTTTGGTTTAGAAATTATTCAATCTAAAAACTTAAAAGGATTGGCTACTGCTTCGATTAAAGTACACAGTATCTGGGATAAATATTTAGCGGCTAATACCGATGCCTTAACTGCCGAAGGGCCTATTCTAATTGAGAATGGCGAATTAATCAATTTTGAACCTATGCTGGCTTTATCAAAATTTATTGATGTAAACGAATTGAAAAATTTAAAGTTTGCAAGTCTTGCCAACACGCTTTCTATTAAGAATCGCATAGTGACTATACCTGCTATGCAAATTCAAAGCAGTGCTTTAAATGTAGATTTTGCTGGCACACATAATTTTGATAATATTATTGATTATAGATTGAAAATTTTATTATCTGATTTGATCAAGAAAAAATCAAAAAGATTAGGCGATGAACAATTTGGTGAATTAGAAGACGACGGCAGAGGAAAAACTGTTTTATACATTAAAATGTATGGCGATGCCGAAAATCCAAAATTTAATATTGATAAAATAGGCATCAAGAAGAAATTAGCCGACGATTTAAAAAAAGAAGGCAAGGCTGTAAAGCAAGTGTTGAAAGAAGAATTTAATTCGTGGTTTGATAAAGAAGCGGAATTTAAAGAGCAGCAACAAAATAATGCGGCCGATTGGGAAAAAGACATACCTGGTTTAAAAAGCAGCCCACAGAACACAAAAACCGATAGCACAAAGAAAAAAAGCAACTTGCAAAAACTGAAAGAGAAATTAAAAGAGCAAGAAAGCATAGAGCAACCTTAAAATAAATTATTATTTTTATTAAAATTAAGCCCCCTATGGAAAACACTGTTATTCACCGCCTCGACCTTTTAGATTATACAGAAGGCAACCCCGAGCAAAAGAAAAATTTTTCGGATGCTATTGGTCGTGCATTTAACGAAACTGGTTTTGTAACCATTCGTAACCATGGTTTAAATAATGCATTGATTCAAGAGTTATATCAAGAAGTAAAAGCATTATTTGATTTACCCGAAGCAACAAAAAAGAATTATGAAATTGAAGGCTTAGGTGGACAAAGAGGTTATACAAGTAAGGGCAGAGAAAAAGCTAAAGATGCTAACACCCCCGACCTTAAAGAATTTTGGCAAGTTGGACAGTTTTTAGATGGTAGTAATCTACCAATGGATACTTATCCTGAAAATATTTTAGTCAATGAAAATCAAAAATTCAATGATATCACCAAAGAAGTTTACAAGCGCTTAGAGAAAGCGGGTGCAGAAATATTGAAAGCGATTGCGATTTATTTAAACTTACCGGAAGATTTTTTTGAAGCAGACATTACCGATGGTAATAGTATTTTAAGAGCCATTCATTATTTCCCGATCGAAAATCCTGCTGCTGTGCCCGCAGAAGCAGTAAGAGCAGGCGCTCACGAAGATATTAATTTAATTACTTTATTAATTGGCGCGAGCGCAGATGGCTTGCAGATTTTAACTAAACAAAATAAATGGTTTCCAGTTACGGCAATCGAAGACGATATTGTCGTGAATGTGGGCGACATGTTACAAAGATTAACCAATAACAAATTAAAATCGACCACCCACAGAGTAGTGAATCCTCCTG
>CAIMAP010000156.1 GCA_903838995.1 uncultured bacterium
ATCGACGAATCCACCAAACGGCATAGGAAATAAATTTAAAACCTTTGGTTTCGTCGAAACGTTTAGCTGCTTTAATTAAGCCTAAATTACCTTCGTTAATTAAATCGCCTAAGGTTAAACCTTGGTTTTGATATTGTTTAGCTACCGAAACCACAAAACGAAGATTGGTTTTAGTTAACCTTTCTAATGCAGCTTGATCGCCTTCTCTAATTTTTTGTGCTAAAATAACTTCTTCTTCAGCGGTAATTAAATCTACTTTACCAATTTCGTGTAAGTATTTATCTAAAGACTGACTTTCTCTGTTCGTAATCGATTGGGTGATCTTGAGTTGTCTCATTTATCCTCCTGGTGGGTTTAAGTTAAAGGTTGCGAATTTACTAAAAAATATGCGAAAAACCAATTATCTGCCATATTACAGGCCATTTAGCCAAAATTTCGGACATCGCTTTCTGCGCTCCATTACTAGCAAAAATCGTACCTTAAAATGCTTTTGGCAGGTTTTAAATTAAGTTAAATCTGCAAGTAGGTGAGTAGATGCTATTTTTACCCCTTTTTCGCCTGCAATTATTTTTGCACATTCTACTTTTGGATCATGTTCGAAAAATAGTGTCCAATTTTCTTGCATGGCAGTTGTCAAAAAATCTGCTTTTTCAGACATCGAAAGTAAAGGTCGAGTATCGTAGGCCATAACATAGGCTAAGCCTAAATGACCGCTCGATGGTATCAAATCTGCACAGAATGCAATTTTTTCTTCTTTGTAATTGATGATGGGCAGCATCATGTGATCGGTATGTCCAGAGCTGAAACGGATATTAATATTATTTGAAAATTGCCCATGATCTGATACAAATTGCAATTGACCACTTTCTTGAATGGGGAGAATATTTTCTTTTAGAAAAGAAGCCTTTTCTCGGGGATTTGGTTCGGTGGCCCATTTCCAATGGTCTTGATGGCTCCAATAGGTCGCATTTGGAAAAGCGGTGCTTAGTTTTCCGTCGGCGTCTTTATTAATACTTCCGCCGCAATGATCAAAATGCAAATGGGTTAAAAGCACATCGGTAATATCCGAAAAATCGACTCCTGCTGCATGTAAAGATTTTTTTAAGCTGGCATCACCATGTAAAAAATAATGGTTGAAAAATTTCGCTTCTTGTTTATTTCCTATGCCATTATCAATTAAAATTAAGCGATTGCCGTCTTCCACTAATAAACAACGCATAGCCCATGTACACATATTGTTTTCGTCTGGTGGATTGATATTTTGCCACATCGATTTTGGAACAACACCAAACATGGCGCCACCATCTAATTTAAAAAATCCGGTATCTATCGTTTGTATTCTCATGGCCTTAATGTTTATGATGGTGGAAGATAAGATATATCGCTTAAACAAAAAAGCGCCATTAAAAAAATTAATGGCGCTCTTAGTTATGACTATTTATTACATGTGAATTACTTCACCGTAGGCATCTGCAGCCGCTTCCATAATCGCTTCGGACATGGTAGGGTGTGGATGAACTGTTTTAATTAATTCGTGACCAGTAATTTCTAATTTTCTAGCAACAACTGCTTCTGCAATCATCTCGGTTACATTGCTACCAATCATATGACATCCTAAAAGTTCGCCATATTTAGCATCGAAAACTAATTTAACAAAACCATCTTTACTACCAGATGCACTTGCTTTACCCGATGCAGAAAATGGAAATTTTCCAACCTTTACTTCATAACCTGCAGCTTTAGCGGCTTTCTCTGTCATTCCAACAGAAGCTACTTCTGGGTTACAATAAGTACAACCTGGTATATTATTATAATTTAATGCTTCTACTGTTTTACCTGCAATTTTTTCTACACAAATAATTCCTTCTGCAGAGGCTACGTGTGCTAAGGCTTGGCCTGGAACAATATCGCCAATGGCATAAATTCCAGGAATGTTGGTTCTGTAAAACTCATCTACTAACACTTTTCCTTTATCTGTTTTTACACCACATTCTTCTAATCCAATATTTTCGATATTAGCAGTAATACCTACAGCAGATAAAACTACTTCTGCCTCAATAATCTCCATTCCTTTTGCTGTTTTAATAGAAACCTTGCATAAATCTGCGCTGCTATCTACCGATTCTACAGCAGAACCTGTCATGATATTGATGCCCGATTTTTTGAAAGAACGCGCTAAGTTTTTAGAAACATCTTCATCCTCTAAAGGCACAATATTATCTAAAAACTCTACAATGGTTACTTTTGTTCCCATTGCATTATATACATATGCAAATTCACATCCAATGGCTCCAGAGCCAACAATAACCATAGATTTAGGTTGTTTAGCTAAAGTCATGGCTTGTCGATAGCCAATCACTTTTTTACCATCTTGTTTTAAATTTGGTAATTCTCTAGATCTTGAACCTGTAGCTAAAATAGTATGTTTAGCAGTATAAGTTGTTTTTTTACCATCTGCTGCAGTCACTTCTACTATGCCACCTTTTTTGATTACACCGGTACCTTCAATCACATCAATTTTATTTTTTTTCATTAAAAATTGAATGCCTTTGCTCATGCCATCGGCTACATCTCTACTTCTTTTTATAACTGCAGAAAAATCGGCAGATGCACCATTTACATTAATTCCGTAATCGTTTGCATGATTAATATATTCAAATACTTGTGCACTTTTGATTAAAGCTTTAGTAGGAATACAACCCCAATTTAAGCAAACACCGCCTAAATTTTCTTTCTCAATTACCGCTGTTTTTAAGCCTAATTGCGAAGCTCTAATGGCTGTTACATAACCACCCGGGCCGCTTCCTATAACAATAACATCATAATTCATATGGTTCTTTTTTTCTTTAAATGAATGAACAAAAATAGCTATTTAGATGATAAAATGATCATGCTTTTAGAATTATTCTAAGCCAGAAATCATTTTGTTTTTTGGGTATTTGAGCTCATATCCAAAGCTACATACTTTTTGTTCGCTTGGATTCAAATTTAGTTTCCAAGTTAACTTACCCGTTTCTATATCATATTTACCATCTAAGGAATTGAGCTTTACCTCAATCGATTTGTTTTTACTAATAGGAGCTTGATCCTCGATGGTTAAATTGATGGCTGTTTTTTTATTGTTTAATACTTTAATATTAAAATTTAAACTAGCCGTTTGGTAGCCCGATAATAATTTATGTGCGTTGAATTCTTTCACTTTTATTCTTTCTACCAAGATGTTTGGGTCTTTACCTAAGGAAACTTGAAGGGTGTCATCAATTTGCATGGTATTTAAAAAAGTTTCCCCAACATAGGCATCCTCAAAATATACACTGGCATTACCAGCAAGTAAATTTAAATTATTCCAATTCGGAATTCGGCTAATGAGATAAGCATGAGGATCTAGTTTTGGAACCGCCATGTATTGATAAAATGCAAAAAGGGTGTCTGATTTTATTTCGATGACTTTATTTTCTTGTGAAGAGGCAAGCGTGGTCAATGCATTTATTTCATAGCTATTAGCTAATTGATTTTCAGACTCTATTACGCCAGGAGCCATAGCTAATTGGGGCATACTCGCTTTTTCCATCATATCATAGCTCCTTGTTTTCTGATAGGTAAATATATCGCTATATAATGGATTTAAATTTGGCAAAATGCCATTATCTATTGGGTTTCCGGTAGATAATGTGATTTTCGCTTGCTCCCAATCGATACCTGTATTTTGAAAAACATTTGCTTTTTGTTGAATCAAAATGGGTGCAGTAATATTAGCTACTCTTAAATCATAAATTGGATTCCAACCAGCGTCATTTACTAAATAATGGAGACTTAAATTTTTGCTTGCATTTTCATTAGCCATTAAACTAATTTTCAAAGAACAATAATCATTTGTGTTGGACATATTTGCCAAGGTTTTTTCCAATTGAATAATGGTATTTAAAATGGGCTTAATTTTTTTATCTATGCGATAAATTTCTTCTTTGATAACAGGAATTCTTGTTTTATAAATTGCCGTAAGGTCTTCTATTTCGCCTGCAAGATCTGTTTTATTGCTTAAGTTTTTATTGGCTAATAATATTTCCAATTCTTGTTCTAAAGAATACCTCTTAATGTTTAAAGTATTCAATTGGTCTTGGTAATTAGCGATAGTGTCTGTAATTCTAAGACCAGCTTGGGTTTGTAGTGTAGCTCTTTTATAGTCCGTAATTGGACTTATTTGGATAATCCGAATGCCGGCATCGGCACTTACTTGAATACTATTTTTAAGGATAGATTTTGGTAAATTATCGATGATAAGGGTATTTAAACCAGAAAAAAGGTTCGTTGTAACCTTGCTTTTAATCTCCGCTAGGTTTCTAAAAACAGTAATTTCTTGAATTTTTTCAGCGGCAACAAGGTTATTTTCTTGAGAGAAAAGAGTCAAACTGCTGATTAATAGTAAGTTTAATAATAAAATACGCTTCATTTTGTGTTTTGATTAACATTTCAAAAATAGTATTAATTCCTTTAGAACGAAGCTTTCACATTGATGGTATTTTTCCTAGTTTCGTATCCTAATATTTAAGCTATTTTATGAAAAGAATTAAAAGTGTAGTACTTGCCCTTTCTTTAATGTTTGTGGCATTTGGAACGAAGGCTAATACCAGCCCCGACGAAGGGATGTGGTTGCCCATGCTCATCAATAAGAATTACGATGAGATGAAAAAAATCGGTTTTAAATTATCAGCCGATGATATTTATAATGTAAACAACTCTAGTTTAAAAGATGCCATTGTTTCGATGGGCTTTTGTACTGGCGAAATGATTTCGAAAGAAGGATTAATGTTAACGAATCACCACTGTGGTTATTCTAGTATTCAATACAATAGTTCTGTTGAACACGATTATTTAACGGATGGTTTCTGGGCTAAATCTAAAGAGGAAGAATTAAAAGCACCTGCAATTGTGGCTTCATTCTTAGTAAGAATGGAAGATGTAACTGCTAAAATTTTAATGGCAACAAAAGATGCAAGCGAAACAGAAAAAGAAGCTAAGTTGAAAGAAGCAATAAAAGCTTTGACAACAGAAGCAACTAAGGGTACTATATACGAAGCAGACATCAAAGATATTTTTGGAACAAATCAATATTTAATGTTTGTTTATGAGCGTTACAGAGACGTTCGTTTGGTAGGTGCTCCACCAGAGTCGGTTGGTAAATTTGGAGGCGATACAGACAATTGGATGTGGCCTCGTCATACGGGCGATTTTTCTATGTTCCGTGTTTATATGAGCAAAGATGGCAAGCCAGCTGCTTATTCAAAAGACAATGTTCCATATCAACCTAAAAGACATTTAAGTATTTCTTTAAAAGGCTATAAAGAAGGCGACTTCTCTATGGTAATGGGCTATCCAGGTCGTACCAATCGTTATGCTTTTTCTCGTGAATTGCAAAATGCAGTGGATCAAGTTAACCCTGCTTTAATCAAATTAAATGGTAAGAAGTTAGCCTTGATGAAAGCCGATATGGATAAAGACCTTGCGGTTAGAATTAAATTAGCATCAAACTATGCATCATTAGCGAACTCTTGGAAATACTACATTGGACAAAACGAAGGTTTAAAAAAATTGAATGTAATTTCTGGTAAACAAACTTTAGAAAAACAATTTACAGCTTATGCTAATTCATCAGAAGATTTAAAAGTAGCTTACGCAAATGTAATGACCAATACCGATAAATTATATGACGACTACAAACCATATGTAGTAAGAGGCTTATATTTATCAACTGCAGGTATGTCTACCGTAAGTGTAATGATGGCTAATTCTTTTAAATCTTTAGGAGATATTTTAATCAAAACACCTATCGATACAGCGGCATTAAACAAGCAAGTACAAAAGCTAAAAGCTAATATCGACGGACAATACAAAGATTATGTTCCAGCAACAGATCAAAAAATATTTGCTGCCTTATTAACTATTTATTACCAAGATATTCCAGCAGATCAACAACCTGCAGTTTTAGCAGAAATCATCAAAAAATACAAAGCGAAAACACCCGAAGCAGCTTTCGAAAAATTTGCAGAAGCAATATTTAAGCGCTCTATATTTACTTCAAAAGAACGTGCAGCAGCATTCTTAGCAAATCCTACCGCAAAGGCTTACCAAGCAGATCTTTTAGTTCAATACATTAATAAAATGATGGACTTTAGAAATACTTATATGAATACGGTAATGGCTATTAATGCTGGCTTAGCCAAAGAGAAGAAAGCATACATTGCAGGTTTATTAGCGATGGATCCAACCAAATTAGTTTATCCAGATGCCAATTCTACGATGCGTGTGAGTTATGGAAAAGTAGCAGGTTATACGGCAAAAGATGCGGTGGTTTATAATTATTATACTACAGACAGGGGTTTATTAGAAAAATATAATCCTGCAGACGAAGAATTTGTATTGCCTGCGAAATTAGTTTCGCAATTGAAACAAAAAGATTTTGGCATGTATGCTAACGAAAAAGGGGAGTTGCCAATTTCGTTTTTAACTGATAACGATATTACTGGCGGTAACTCTGGAAGTCCTGTAATCAATGGCAATGGCGAGTTAATCGGTGCTGCTTATGATGGCAACTGGGAAGCTATGACCGGCGATTTAGTGTTTGATAAAAACTTTAAACGCACCATTGTGGCCGACATTCGTTATATCTTATTTATCGTTGATAAATATGCGGGTGCTACTAATTTAATTAATGAAATGACTTTGGTTAAATAATCAAAACTCAAGCATAAAAAAAGGGATGGTAAAATTTACCATCCCTTTTTTTATGCTTTAATAAAATTAATATTTAAAAGTGCCGAACTCCGATTCAATGGTTAATTGTTTTGCATCAGCAGCTTCCACACGACCAATTATTTGTGCAGCTACATTAAAAGATTTAGCAATATCGATGATGTTTTGTGCTATAGATTCATCTACATAAATTTCCATTCTATGACCCATATTAAACACTTGATACATTTCTTGAAATGCAGTGCCAGATTGCTCTTGAATCAATTTAAATAATGGAGGAATAGGAAATAAATTATTTTTGATGATGTGAACATGGTTTACAAAATGTAAAACTTTGGTTTGACCACCTCCGCTACAATGCACCATGCCATCTATTTGTGTAGGAAATTGTGCTAATATTTTTTTGATAATAGGAGCGTAGGTGCGGGTAGGAGACAACACTAATTTGCCCGCTGTAATTTTTCCGTAGTTTTCAATTTCAATTTCATCGGTTAAATTCAATCCACCAGAAAAAACTAAATCATAAGGCACTGCTGGGTCGAAGGTTTCGGGGTATTTTTTCGCAATTGTTTTATTGAAAACATCATGTCGTGCCGAGGTTAAGCCATTGCTTCCCATGCCACCGTTGTATTCGCTTTCGTAAGTCGCTTGTCCAAAAGAAGCCAAACCAACAATTACATTTCCAGCTTTAATTTTATGATTCGAAATAACTTGTTCTCTAGGCATTCTACAGGTTACCGTAGAATCAACTATGATGGTGCGAACTAAATCGCCTACATCGGCTGTTTCGCCGCCAGTGGAGTAAATTTCCATCCCATGCGATCGGAGTTCTGCTAAGACTTCTTCCGTTCCATTAATAATAGCTGCAATAACTTCGCCAGGTATTAAATTTTTATTTCTACCAATGGTAGAAGAAAGTAAAATATTATCGACTGCACCTACGCAAAGTAAATCGTCGGTGTTCATGATAATGGCATCTTGTGCAATGCCTCGCCAAACACTAATATCTCCAGTTTCTTTCCAATAAGCATAGGCCAAAGAAGATTTTGTACCTGCACCATCGGCATGCATAATATTACAATAGTCGAGGTCTTTACCTAAAATATCGGGAATGATTTTGCAAAAAGCTTGAGGAAATATCCCTTTATCAATATTACTAATTGCTAAATGGACATCTTCTTTGGAGGCACTTACACCGCGAAGGTTATATCTTTGGTCGCTCATAAAATAACAAAGGACAAATATAATTATTTGTCCTTTGATTATGATGTTTAAATGTTGATTAAGGTTTCTTTCTTACAGGCACTGTTGTTGCAGGTGCTTTTGCAGGAATTACTGCCGGCGCAACTTCTGGTGTAACAACGGGCGCAACTACTGGCGTGCTTGTTGCCGGCGCTGCATTTGCTTTAGCTGGGCTTGCAGCAGGTGCAATTGCTTTTGGTGTAATTGCTTTAGGCGCTACTTTTTTACCAGCGTCTGGTAATTTTACTGCCTCTTTTGGAACATAATCTTCAGAAATAATAGAGAATGTAGTACGACGGTTTAAGGCATGCATTTCTTCAGGACAACTTACACCATCTTTACATTCATTTAATAATTTTGATTCTCCGTAACCTCTAGGTCTTAATCTTTCAGTTTCAATTCCTTTAGATACTAAATAGTTAACTACGGATTGCGCTCTGCGAAGTGATAACTCATTGTTGTAAGTTGAATCAGCTCTGGAGTCGGTATGTGAAGCAATCTCGATTACAAAAGTAGGGTTGTCAGATAAAGTTTTTGCAATGGTATCTAATCTTTCAATAGATTCTGGTTTTAAATCTGCACTTGCTAAATCGTATAAAATTCCTTTGATGATAATTTCTTTCAATGGAATAGGATTCAATCTAAAATTCAATTCGAAATCTTTAGATTCTTTATAACCATAAGTTGAAGTTTCTGCAACATCACCAAAGAAACGGTATTTAGAAGCACTTAATTGATAGTTAACATCTTTTTTGAGCGCAAATTTATATTTACCTGCAGGGTCTGTAATAACCAGCTGTGTTGAGCCATCGCTACCAATAATATTAATTTTAACACCAGCAAATGTTTTGCCAGTAGCATTATTAATGGCTTTACCAGCAACATTAAATACCAATGGAATAGCAATTACAGAATAAATATCGTCTTCGCCTTTTCCGCCAAAACGGTTAGAACTGATATAGCCGGTTTCTTTATTTTCATCTAATATAAATCCAAAGTCATCTCCTGTAGAATTGATTGGAGATTTTAAATTAGTTGCATCGGTCCAGTCGCCTTCTTCAAAATCACAGAAGAAAACATCGAATCCTCCAATACCTTTGTGTCCGTTAGAAGCAAAATAAAGTGAACCAGATGGGTGAATAAAAGGAAATTCTTCGTCGCCCTCGGTATTGATTTTTGGTCCTGCATTTACTGGAGCACCCCAAGTGGTTCCTTGTCTATCTGAGTACCAAATATCTTTGCCGCCAAAACCACCTTTAAAAGCAGCCGTAAAGAAAATTCTTGTTCCATCTGCATTGATACTTGGATGTGCCATTAACATTGAATCCGGATTGGGTATTTCTACTGGCTTAGGTTCTGTCCAAGTATTACCTTCATTTTGAGTTTGTAAAATAGTACAGCCAATTTCTTTGCCTTTATTTCCGTTACACTGTGTATAATATAGAATGCGATTGTTATTGTCGAAACTAGTTACCCCTTCATTGAAATCAGAATTGATGGCTTTGTTTAAAGGGTCAACTCTAGACCAACGGTTTTTTCCGGTAGTAGCAGAAGCAAATATATTTTCATAGTTTTTCCCTGTTCTTTCATAATAGTTTTTCCCTTTTACTTTTCCTCTGTTAGAAGTAAAAATAATGCCTTTTCCATAAAAGCTAGGCGCGTACTCTACATCTTTTGTATTAAGGGCACCTTCGTTAAAAACATCAAACCAAGTCGCTTTTTCTTTCCATTTTAAAGCTAGGTTGCAATTTTCTATGCCTAGCAAAGCCAATGAATCTCCGGGTTTTTGCGATAAATATTCTTTATAAGTTGCGATTGCATCTTTCAACCTGTCTTGAAATTTATAAGCATTCGCTAAATTTAAATAAACTTCCTTACCCTCGTAACCAGCAGCTACTGCTTTCTCGTACCAAATAGAAGATTGTTTAGTATTATTAATTTGACGATAAGATTCTGCAACCTTATAAATTAATTCTGCTTTGGTTTTTTTATTCCTGATAGTTGGAATTGCTTTTTTATACAAATCTGCAGCAATAAAATATTTTTCTGCGTTGTACGCTTTTTCTGCCGCAATGACACTTGGTTTTTGTGCACCACAAGAAGATAAAACAATAATTGATCCGGTCAAAAAGGCTAAACAGATGTTCTGAATTAATTTCATTTCGTATTGAATTTTATTTTTAAATCAACCTTTAAAAAAAGGCTCATAGGGTCTAATTACCAAATATAAATTATTTTCAATATAAACCTAAACGCTAATATGCATTATCTATAAAAAAACCCATCAATTAAATGGATGGGTTTTAGTTTTAGGAGGCTAATTACTTGATAAACAAGAGTTCTCTGAATTTTGGTAATGGCCAAAAACCATCTCCAATGATCAATTCTAATTTATCCACATGGTAACGAATTGGCTCAAAATAGCTTTTTACCTTTTCGTCGTATGCGATGGCAATTTTACGAGCATCTGTAATTACATTGGCTTTTTTACGCTCTTCGATCATACCATCAACAGATGTTTTAATGGCTAATAAATGCTCAGATATTTGTTTAATTAAGGATAGCTGGCCTTCAAAAGTGTTTTTAGGCATGCCTAAGTCTTTCAAGCCTTTTACATTCTCAATTAAGGTGTTTTGATATGCTACTGCAGCTGGAATAATAGTACTAGTGACTAATTCACCCACAATACGAGACTCAATTTGCATTTTCTTCATGTAGTTTTCTAACATGATATCGTGTCTTGCATGCAATTCACGCTCGTTGAAAACTCCATTTTGAACAAAAAGGTCGGCTGTTTTCTTAGAAATGTAAGCATCAAGAGCCTTTGGAGTTGTTTTAATATTTGATAAACCTCTCTTAAGCGCTTCTTTTTCCCAATCTGCACTGTATCCATTACCTTCAAAACGAATGCTTTTTGATTCCTTGATGTATTTTTTAATAATTGTAATTAAGGCAATATCTTTTTTCTCTCCTTTTTCAATTAGGGCATCTACTTCTTTTTTAAACGCAGTTAATTGGGCTGCAACAATGCTATTTAAAACGGTCATGGCTGCAGATGAATTGGCAGAAGATCCAACCGCTCTGAATTCAAATTTATTACCAGTAAAAGCAAAAGGGGAAGTTCTATTTCTGTCGGTATTGTCTAATAAAATTTGTGGAATTTTTGGAATACCTAACCACATAGCATTATTTGTATCTGCCTTTTTATTGATTTTGGAAGTTTCGATTTCATTTAAAACTTCGTCTAGTTGAGAACCTAAGAAAACCGATATAATAGCGGGTGGCGCTTCGTTTGCGCCTAAACGGTGATCATTATTTATAGAAGCAATACTTGCTCTTAATAAATCGGCATGCTCATAAACAGCTTTAATGGTATTCACAAAAAAGGTTAAGAACATTAAATTATTTTTTGGCGTTTTACTAGGTGCTAATAAATTTTTACCTGTATTAGTAATAATAGACCAGTTGTTGTGTTTACCCGATCCGTTTACCCCTGCATATGGCTTTTCGTGAAGTAATACTTTGAAGCCATGTTTGCGTGCAATTTTATCCATTAAATCCATCAATAATTGATTGTGATCGATGGCTAAATTAATTTCCTCGTAAATAGGGGCACACTCAAATTGATTAGGAGCCACTTCGTTATGACGTGTTTTTAATGGAATGCCTAATTTAATGGCTTCGGTTTCAAAATCAATCATATAAGTTAATACGCGTTCTGGAATAGAACCAAAATAATGATCTTCTAATTGTTGGCCTTTGGCAGACATATGTCCAAAAAGCGTTCTGCCGGTCATCATTAAGTCGGGTCTTGCATTGTATAATGCTAAATCAACTAAGAAATATTCTTGTTCTATTCCTAATGAAGCAGAAATTTTAGTGATGTTTTTGTCGAAATATTGACAAACTTCGACTCCTGCTTTATCTAAGGCATGTAATGCTTTTAATAAAGGCGCTTTGTAATCTAAGGCTTCGCCAGTATAGGAAACAAAAACCGTAGGAATACAAAGGGTATTTCCTGAAATTGATTCCATAATAAATGCTGGAGATGATGGATCCCAAGCAGTATAACCTCTTGCTTCAAATGTGTTTCTAATACCTCCATTTGGAAACGAAGAAGCATCTGGTTCTTGTTGCACTAAGGCATCGCCAGAAAATTTCTCTATAGAACGACCATCCGAACTAGGTTCAAAGAATGAATCGTGTTTTTCTGCGGTGCTACCAGTTAAAGGTTGAAACCAATGGGTATAGTGTGTTGCACCTTTTTCCATTGCCCAGATTTTCATGGCTGTTGCAATGTTTTCTGCCGTCACTCTGTCAATAGCCGTTCCGTTTTCAATGTTATCTATAATCGATTGATAGGATTCTTTCGATAAATAGTTTTTCATTTTTACTTTGTCGAATACATTGACTGCATAAAAATCTGAAATTTTAGTAGAAGGAGGGTTAACCGCCACAGCAGTTCTGTTTAAAACTGTTTCGAGTGCTTTGAATCTTGATTGAGGCATAATTTTAGGCTTTTTTAGATTTTACCTCACAAAAATACATAAATCGGCTAAATTTTTGAGTGTTTTTCTAAAAATGTGGTAAAATTTTGGCAATTGTTGATAAAATTTTAGGTGTTTTTGCAAAAAAGGTAAAAAATAGCGCAAAAAGGCAATTAATAATTTTTGTTAATTTCGAAGAAAATGATCCAATTCTTCAAAAATAAAATTCAGTCTAATAAAGAGGCCATGTTATTGTATGTAGGAAATTCCTTCATTACAATTTCTTCATTTTTAATAATTGCATTGCTTTCTCATTTTTTGCCAATCGAATCCTATGGTATTTATAGATTTATTATCACAATCAGCACCGTTGCCATTACCTTGGGTAGTTTAGGCTTTGCCAATGCTTTGTACTATTATTTATCTTCCGCTAATCTCTCCCAATACCAATCAAAAATAAATTCAAATAGGTTGGGTTTATTCATCATGAGTATAATTACGCTTTTTTTGATGAAGTTGATTTCGTTTTTATTCTTCGAAAAATTGGCCGATTTTCAATTAGCACAATACCAATGGGTGATAGCAGGAATAGTATTTATAGGCATTTTACAATCTAATGAACTCCATATTTTTTTAATC
>CAIMAP010000157.1 GCA_903838995.1 uncultured bacterium
TATTTATAGTCATTTTACAAGCTAATGAATTAAATATTTTTTTGATCAATAAAAAAATAAAAGTTTACTTAATAAGTACTTTCGGTGTAATTATTTTTCGAATAGCTTCTTTATTCATAGCCTATTATCAACATTGGACGCTATTAGATTTATTACAGCTCCATTTGATTTGGAGTTTTGTTTCATTACTAATTAATCAGTTATTAATTAATCGTTTCAATCAAATTCGTGAGCTACAAATTAATTGGAAAGAAATTTTTATACAATTTCAATATGGATTTCCAATTGGATTAGGCCTGTTCTTCGGAGTTTTATTAATCAATGCCGATCGAATAATTCTCAGTGCTTTTTATCCAGATCCAACACAATTTGCCATTTTATCGAATGGTAATTTCGAAGTGCCCATTATTACACAGTTCTATATATCATTTAGTACCATAGCCTTGCCTATGTTGATTGAGGCTTATAAACAAAAAGATTTTCAACAGTTCTTTCAAATTAGGGCAAAATATCAACAAGAAATTATGATGATATTATTTCCAATTGTGTTTGCTTTAATCAATTGGTCGGGGCCTGTTATTCGAATTATTTTTGGCCAAAATTACACCGAAAGTGCTGCTTTGTTTGCGGTATTTGCAGGTAGTTTTTTAATCAGGTTTACCAGTCATCATGATGTTTTTTTAGCTACCAATCAAACTAAATATATTTCAATTATTCAAGGTATCGAATTAATTTTTCATCTTATTTTAACATATGTGCTACTTAGCAAATTTGGAATGATAGGAGCATCTTATGCTTATTTAATTACCAATATTTTTTACTTTATTTTTACTAGTTATTATTCTGCAAAGATAATAGGAGTAAGTATTTGGAAGATACATAACTGGAAACATTTGCCGCCAAATTTATTGCTTTGTGGTATTATTTTATTGGCGTTTAAGTCTATTGATGCGGCACTTATTTATTCAGATTTACAAGCCATTGTACTGGCTATTTTTTATGTTATCAGTACTTATTTATTTTTAAATTATAGGTATGCTACTATCTTAAAAAATGGATAAGCACGATACACATTTTGAGCTAAGGGCTATTGCCCAAGAGCCTTTCGCGACCATGGCTTTATTAGCAAAACAAGGTAATTTAATACCATCTGCTATTTTACCTTATCATTTTATTGATTTTGATAAAAGGGTAGAGGCACATAAAGAAGCAGCGCTTTTTTTAGATTTCATCAAACACCTAAATGCCACATTTTCGAATATTGAATTAAAAATGCCCATTCAATTTACCGATGCCAGACCCTTTACCTGGTTGGGTTTTAAGGTTGTTCAGCATTATACTTATTTAATTGATTTAACAAACGCAAGCCATATAAAATCAAGTCAATTACGTTTCGAAACATTGGCATTTAATCTCGAAAATTTAACACTTTTATCAGCTTATTTTACCGAACAAAACATAGCGCTAGCTAAGCTTCAAGAAATGTTTCCATTGGCTATACAGTTACCTTATCAAATTTGGTTACAAGTATTATATAATCAAGATCAAATTGCTTTTGTACATTTTTATTGTACCAAGGAACAAGAACAAACCCTTTATTTATTAGCAGGTTTAAGCCCTTTACATGCAAAAAATAAAGATTTTGCCATACAAAATGTAAATCTTTTAATCCAACATGCCAGATCAAATTATTTACATATTGATTTGGGGCTTGGAGATAGCTACGAAGAAATGTTGTTTGCAAACAATTGGCAAGTACAAGTTAAGCCCTATTTCGTAGTTAAAAATAAATAGCCATTTTATTCGTTTGGTAAATATGAACAAAGCAATGCATTTCAAAGAAATCAATCCTAATCAATGGGATGCA
>CAIMAP010000158.1 GCA_903838995.1 uncultured bacterium
AATTAATCCCTTTAGAAACTTTAAGATTAGGATTGAGAAGCGATACTTTTCACCACTTCTTAGCAAAATAAATAATAAGCATGAGTAAAGTTGGAATTCCAAAAGGCATGCGCGATTTTTCGCCAGAGGAAGTCGCTAAAAGAAGCTATATTTTTGATACCATTCGAATGGCATTCAAGAAATATGGATTTCAAGCGATTGAAACCCCAAGTATGGAAAATCTGGAAACGCTCACTGGAAAATATGGTGCAGAAGGTGATCAATTGATTTTTAAAGTGTTAAATTCTGGCGACTACTTAGCCAAAACTAGCGAGCAAAATTTAATAGCAAAAAACTCGAAAGCACTCACCGCAGAAATTGCAGAAAAAGCATTGAGGTACGATTTAACCGTGCCATTTGCTAGGTATGTAGTGATGCACCAAAACGATATTACTTTTCCATTTAAACGCTATCAAATTCAACCGGTATGGAGAGCCGATAGGCCGCAACGAGGCAGATACAGAGAGTTCTACCAATGCGATGCAGATATTGTAGGTAGCGATGCCTTGATCAATGAGGTAGAATTGATTTTATTATACGATGAAGTGTTTAGCAAATTAGGCTTAAGCGATTTCGATATCAAAATTAACAATAGAAAAATTTTAGCCGGCATTGCAGAAATAATTGGCAAACCCGATTTAATCATTGACCTAACCGTTGCCATCGATAAAATAGATAAAATCGGTTTAGATGGTGTTGAAAAAGAATTAATTGAAAAAGGATTTAGCCCTAGCGATTTAGAAAAATTAAATCCTGTTTTAAGGTTATCGGGAAATAACGAAGCAAAAATAAATTCGCTAAAAACCATTTTAAAAAATTCTGAAATTGGCTTGAAGGGAATTGCAGAACTAACGAACATATTCGAATTGCTTGCCAAATGTAAAATCAAAAACGCAAAGGTTGTTTTCGATTTAACATTGGCTAGGGGATTAAATTATTATACCGGCGCTATTTTTGAAGTGAGCACTAACCAAGTGCAAATGGGCAGTATTGGTGGTGGTGGGCGTTACGACGACCTTACCGGACTGTTTGGTTTAAAAGACTTAACCGGTGTGGGTATTTCTTTTGGAGCAGATAGAATTTACGATGTTTTACACGAATTGAATTTATTTCCTATTGCCATTAAATCTGATTTGACGGTTTTAATTACGCACTTTGATGAAGCAGCTTTTACATTTGGCTTTGAAATTTTACAAGCCTTAAGAGCGGCAAACATTGCTTCGGAAATATATCCAAATGTGGTAAAAATGCAAAAACAAATGAAATACGCTAATGATAGAGGCGCTGCAAATGTGATTGTAATTGGCGAAGAAGAAATTAAAACAGGTCTTGTGAGTTTAAAAAATATGGAATCTGGCCTACAAGAAAAACATACCATACAAGACTTAATTAAGAAATTAAGTTAATCTATTAAAACATGCATACACATTTTATCAGCAAAGAACATTTAAGTATTGATTTGATTGCAGAAATTTTGAAATCAAATGCAAAACTAGCACTTTCCGAATCTGCAATTACTGCTATTGTTAAATGCAGGACTTACTTAGATAATAAAATGGCCAATAGTACGAAGCCTGTATATGGCATTAATACTGGCTTTGGCTCCCTGTGTGATGTAAAAATAAATACAGAAGACTTATCGCAGTTACAAAAAAACTTGGTGATGTCTCATGCCTGCGGAACAGGAGAACAAGTGCCACAAGAAATTGTACGCATCATGTTATTACTGAAAATACAATCCTTAGCCTATGGACATTCGGGTGTGCAATTAAAAACAATAGAAAGATTAATTGAATTTTATAACCTCGAAATTTACCCGATCATTTATACTAAAGGCTCATTGGGAGCCTCGGGAGATTTAGCCCCATTAGCACATTTATGCTTGCCCTTAATTGG
>CAIMAP010000159.1 GCA_903838995.1 uncultured bacterium
GATGCTGTTAACAAGCTAGCAGCTGCTTACCTTGCGGGTTGCAGAAGATTTGATGTAGCCATTAATGGTTATGGTGGCTGCCCTATGGCAAGCGATCAATTAACCGGAAATATAGCAACCGAGGTTTTAATCAATTATTTAAATGAGCAACAAATTGCGCATCAAGTAAATTCAGAAGCTATCCCCAATATGATATCCGATTTTCAGGCTATGCTCTTAGGCAATCATTAGATTTTTTTATTGAATAATTTAAAACGCAATTCGGTTAATTTCTTTTTGGTATATAAAGGAAACATCCCATTTTGCATCCAATCATAATAACTTGGTTCTGTTCTAAATACTTCTTCAACCGTTTTGCCTTTATGTTTTCCAAAATTAAACACTTCTTCTCCTTTTGCATTATAAACGATGGTGCCTGCAAAATCTACATTTTTTTGCATTTGTGTAAATAGATGTAAGGCTTCAATATCATTTTTAACAGGTACCGATGTTTCGCCTTTTTTATCAGTCATTTCGGTGTTTTCGTACCTTTCAATCTGACTCAATAAGACTTCGTAAGTGGCTCTTATATCTGCTTCGGCCGAATGGGCATTGGTTAAATCTTTATCGCAATAAAAACGGTAGGCAGCTTTTAAAGTTCTTTGTTCCATTTGGTGAAAAATATTTTGCACATCAACCATTTTTCTTTTGCTGATATCGAAATCTACTTCTACTCTTAAAAACTCTTCCATCAATAATGGAATGTCAAATTTATTAGAATTATATCCACCTAAATCGCAATTGTCTAAAAACTGAGCCAAACCTTTTGCAATTTGTTTAAAAGTGGGTTCGTCTTTAATATCTTCATCGTAAATTCCATGAATCAAAGAAGACTCAATGGGAATAGGCATTTCGGGGTTAATTCTTTTGGTTTTTATCTCTTCTGTACCATCAGGATTAATTTTTAAAACAGATATCTCCACAATTCGATCACTTGCAACATTGATACCTGTAGATTCAATGTCGAAAAATGCAATTGGTTTTTTTAAATTTAATTTAATCATAAGTTTTGTTTTAAAAATTTATTCTTCTATTAACACACCCATTTTACCCATTTGATAATCTCTAAAAGCTTCCATTAATTCGGTTTCAGAATTCATCACAAATGGACCATGCGAAACCATTTTTTCGTTTATGGGCAATCCGGTCATCATTAAAATGCGGGTATTTTGTTGTGCTGTTAAAGTAATTTGATCGCCATCGTTAGCAAAATAAACTGCATGCTTTGCCTCCACAATACCATGCCCTGCTACATTTAATTGCCCATCTAGCAAATAAATAAAGGCATTATGAGCAGCCGAAAACGGAATTGTAATATTTCCCTCCGCTTCAAAAAATAGCGTCGCCGAATTCATTTCAGAAAGCGAATGAATCGGCCCTTGTAAGCCTAAAATATTTCCAGTTTGCACACAAACTTTAATTTTTTGATCATCAAAAAAAGCAGTAGGAATTTCTTCGGCAGTTAATGGAAGATAGGCTGGTTCATCCATTTTATGACTAGCAGGCGTATTGATCCACATTTGAATAATTTCCTGTTTACCACCAATTGCTTGAATGTCTGCAGGCGGCCTTTCGCTGTGTATAATACCCATTCCAGCGTTCATCCATTGAATACCCCCTTTATAAATGATATTGTTATTTCCTCTACTATCTTGATGGTGTACACCGCCTTCAAAAATAAATGTAACAGGAGAAAAACCACGATGCGGATGCGGTCCTACACCGGTATGTTTGGGATCACTTTCTTTAGAAATTGATACTATTGCATGATGCAATAATATAAATGGATCTATTTGTTCCAACTTATTGGTCGGAAAGGGCTGTCTGATGGGCATTCCGCCCATATCAAATGGATGTGCATAAAGTATGGCAGCAACCGATCTGTTTTTATTATTTTCCATACGTTAATATTTAAAATTATTCATTGAAACGGATTTCGTATGGTAGAAAGAAATTATTTTATAAGTTCTTTCAATTTTGCCACCACAATATCTATTTCTTCTTTGGTATTATATTTAGAAAAAGAGAACCTTACCGCCGAACGCGCAGGGTCTGCTTTAATTCCTGTAAGTACATGGGAGCCTACATTTGAGCCCGAAGAACAAGCACTACCACCCGATACAGAAATTCCAGCAATGTCTAAACTAAATAATAACATCTCTCCCATTTCACTTGGTGGAAAAGAAACATTTAAAACAGTATATAAACTTTTTTCCGGATCAATATCGCCATTAAATGCAATGTTTGGAATAGCAGCTTTCAAAGATTCAATCATATATGTTTTTAAAGATTGAATATGGGTATGATGTGGCTGCATCTCTTCGTAGGCAATACTTAGCGCCTTAGCTAAACCTACAATTCCATAAACATTTTCGGTACCTCCGCGCATATTTCGCTCTTGCGAACCACCAAAAATAAGTGGTTTTATTTTCACTTTATGACTGATGTATAAAAATCCAACTCCTTTAGGACCATGAAATTTATGTGCAGCACAAGTAATAAAATGGATTGGTAAATTTGCTAAATCATGTGCATAATGACCCATGGTTTGCACTGTATCTGAATGAAAGATGGCATCATGTTTTTCACATAATTCGCCAACGGCTTTTAAATCTATTAAATTACCAATTTCGTTGTTTGCATGCATTAAGGAAACCAAACTGCGTTCGTTTTCTGCTAATAATTTGGCCAAATGCAGCATATCTACACTACCCTTTTCATCTAATTGAACAAAGCTTAATTTAATAATTCCATCATGAGCGAGTTCTTCTAATGTGTGAACCACTGCATGGTGTTCTATACTTGTAGTAATTGCATGTTTAATGCCTAAGTCTTTGATGGTGCAACGAATAGCCATGTTATCGGCTTCGGTACCACCAGATGTAAAAAATATTTCTGATGGGCTTGTATTTAATAATTTTGCAACTGTTTTACGAGCCTCTTCCACTTTCGTTCTAACACCTCTACCATCTGCATGAATAGAAGATGGATTACCAAATTGGTTTTCCATCATTTCTGTCATAAGGGAAACAACCGCTTTATCCATTGGCGTGGTGGCTGCGTTGTCTAAGTATATTCTATTCATGGTAAAATTATTTAATAAATTCTTTAATGTCCTTGATAATTTTTTCTGCTAAAGCCTGCGCAGCTGCTGCCGTTTGACTTTCTGAATAAATTCTAATAATTGCTTCGGTGTTTGATCTTCTCAAATGCACCCACTCTTTATCGAATTCAATTTTTAAACCATCTACTTCGTTAATAGGTTGTGCCTGGTATTTTGCTTTAACTTTTGCTAATAATTCATCAATATTTATTTCAGGTGTTAGATCAATTTTATTTTTAGAAATAAAATAGGCTGGATATGATTTTCGCATTTCAGAAATAGACTGACCTGATTTTGCTAAATGGGTTAAAAATAAAGCGATACCCACTAAGGCATCTCTTCCATAATGAGATTCTGGATAAATTATGCCCCCATTGCCTTCGCCACCAATGATTGCCTGATTGGCTTTCATGGCGTTCACTACATTAACTTCGCCAACTGCAGAAGCAATGTATTTACCATTTGCCGCAGTTGTAACATCTCTTAAAGCTCTGGTAGAAGATAAATTTGAAACGGTATTACCTAATTTATTTTGCAATGCATAGGTCTCCGAACTGGTATTTTTTAATACAAAATCTGCCACTGCAACTAAGGTATATTCTTCGCCAAACATTTGTCCATCTTCACACACAAAACACAATCTATCTACATCTGGATCTACTGCTATTCCTAAATGTGCTTGGTTTTGCTTTACTGCATCCGAAAGTGCAACTAAGTTTTCTGGTAATGGTTCTGGATTATGCGGAAAGTGACCGTTTGGATCACAATATATTTCGGTAATTTGATGAACGCCTAAGGCTTTCAATAAGGCAGGCACAAAAATACCTCCCGTAGAATTCACCGCATCAACCACAACTTTAAAATTCTTCGCTTTAATGGCAGCAACATCGACTAAAGTCAATGCCAATATATGGTCTATGTGTTTCTGTAAATAAGAATCGTCTTGAATATAAGAACCTAATTCATCAACCGATGCAAATATTATTTGATCCGAATCTGCCATAGTTAATACTTCTTGCCCATCGGTATCAGATATAAATTCTCCTTTTTCATTCAATAATTTTAAGGCATTCCATTGTTTTGGATTATGACTTGCCGTAAGGATAATTCCGCCTCCGGCTTGTTCCAATGGAACCGCAATTTCTACCGTTGGAGTAGTTGATAATCCAATATCGATTACCTCTATGCCTAAGCCTTGTAAAGTGCCCACGACTATATTAAGAACCATTTCGCCAGATATTCTAGCATCTCTACCAATTACAATTTTCTTTTTACCCGACTTTTCTATGATCCATTGACCAAATGCTGCAGTAAATTTTACGATATCGAAAGGTGTTAAGCCTTCGCCAGATGGACCACCAATGGTGCCCCTAATTCCAGATATAGATTTTATGAGTGTCAAATTTTCAGTATATCTAACAAAATTAAAAAAATCTAAGAGATTTGAAGGGTATTTGTATGACAAAAACCTTAAATAATGATATTTTTTAAGCATTTTTGAGACATAAAAGCCAATAATATTCAAACAGGTTTTTTAAATTCAAGCAATAAATGGAAAAATGGTTTAACATTTGGTTCAATTCGCCCTATTACCATATTTTATATGCGAATAGAGATCATCAAGAAGCTGCAGATTTCATAGACACCATTGCCGAGTATTTTCACTTTAAAAAAGACCAGAAGGCCTTAGATGCCGGATGTGGCCGTGGAAGACATGCCATTTATTTCAATAAAAAAGGATTAGACATTACGGGTATTGATCTTTCGCCAGAAAATATCGCCTATGCTAAAAGCATGGAAAATTCGATGTTGCATTTTCAAGAACACGACATCCGAAAAGTTTTATGCAGTAATTACTTTGATTACGTGTTTAACTTGTTTACCAGTTTTGGATATTTCAAGAATGAAAGTGATGACCTCAAAGCCATACATATGTTTAGTACTGCTTTAAAAAAAGGTGGTATTTTATTATTAGACTACATCAATGTGGCTGCTTTTAATTCCGAAAATGTAAACGAAACCGAAACCAAAACAATTCAAGGAATAGATTTTCAAATTCAAAAATCATACAATGCTAATTTCCTTTATAAGACCATCAAGTTTAATGATAAGGGACAAGCTTTTGAATTTCAAGAAGAAGTTAAAATCATTCATTTAGCTAAGTTTAAAGAATATTTATCGGCTCAAAACCTCGAATTGATTGAAGTTTTTGGAGACTATCAATTATCTCCTTATCTTGAAAACAGTTCGCCAAGGTTAATTCTTATTGCTCGAAAAAAATAAATATATGTTAAAGCAAATAGACCAACAATTATTTTTAATCATTAATCGCATTTGGGCTAACGATTTTTTCGACTTCGTTATGCCATTGATGCGTAGTAAATTGTTTTGGGCGCCGCTTTATTTATTCCTGATCGTTTTCTTTGTGGTTAATTTTGGCAAGAAAGGTTGGATCAGTGTCCTGTTTATTTTAATCACCTTTGCCTTAACAGATTTTATAAGTGCCGGCGTATTTAAGCCAATATTTGAACGACTAAGGCCTTGTAACGACCCCAATATAATGGGCATGGCACGTAATCTTGTTGGTTGCGGTAGTGGTTATAGTTTTGTTTCCTCACATGCGGCAAATCATTTTGGAATGGCCATTATTATTGGCTCTATCTTTAAACAAAAATGGCCCTGGGTAAAATCAGCATTTATCATTTGGGCCTCCGTTATATGTTATGCGCAGGTTTATGTTGGGGTTCATTATCCATTAGATGTGATTTGTGGTGCCATAATTGGTATCCTAATTGGAAAGTTTACCTTTGCTTTGCACGAAAAATTTAATTCATTAAAAAATGTTCAGCATTAATAATATCATCTTATTTTTAGCAGCGCTATTAGGTGGTTTAGCTGTATTTCTATTCAAAAAGGAAAACACTAAAAACTTAAAACTTGTGCTTTCTTTTTCTGGCGCCTATTTATTTGCAATCACCATTCTTCACCTAATGCCCGATGTATACGAATCTGGCAATAAATACACTGGTCTATTTGTTTTACTTGGCTTTTCATTTCAAATCATTTTAGAACAATTTTCTGATGGAATTGAACATGGTCATATTCATACGCATCAACACGAACAAAAAAATATTTTTCCAATTGGCATAATGCTCAGCCTTTGTTTGCATGCATTTTTAGAAGGCATGCCATTGGTGGGTCAATCTATTGGAAACAATGAATTAAATTCTTTAGTATTTGGCATTGCTATACACCATATACCTGCTGCATTTGCGCTCGCAAGTGTATTAATGAGCCATCAGGTAAAAGGAAATAAATTAATTATTATGCTGGCTATTTTTGCATTCATGACACCCGCGGGTAGTTATATAAGTCAACAAATTCAGCAAGATACAGCGAACAATATCCATCAATATTTTCCACTAATGATGGCTACGGTCATTGGAATATTTTTACATATTTCTACCACCATTTTATTTGAATCTAATGTAGACCATCGATTCAATTTCTATAAGATGATTGCGATTATTATTGGTGCAGGAATAGCAGTACTGAATTTTCTGCTACATTAAGACCTTACTTTATCTAGTAACTGGTTAAGCGTTTTAGCTTCGAGGTCGGTTAATGCCGAAAATAATTTATTGGGGTCGGTTATTTCATCAAACTTTGCGAGTAGGTCTAAGCCCTGTGTTGAAATTTTAATATCGACTGCTCTTCTATCTTTTTTATTTACACATCTTTCAATAAAACCCTTCTGCAATAACCTATCTACCATTCTAGATGCATCGCACATTTTATCTAACATGCGTTCTTTTAGAATATTAACAGTACAAGGATTAGGCATTTGACCTCTTAAAATTCTTAAGATATTAAACTGTTGCATAGTAATATCGTAAGGCTTAAAATCAGACTTCATTTTAGAAACAGCCCAATGATAAGTAAAAAGCAAATTGATCATTGCTTTTTGTTGCTCTCCTGCAAATTTTTGTTGGGCTATTTCCTCTTCCAGTTTCATGTGCGTGTTATAAAAATAAAATTAAGCATTTCTCCCATCTTCTGAATCTGGTTTTGTTATTTTAGATTCATTATGAATGGAATATGGACAGTTTTTGCAGCCATTTGTGCAACAATAACCACGTTTTAAATGAAATTCTCTTGTAAAAACAAGCATTCCATCCTCTATAATATAATCAACTCCTTCAATCATTTATTTTGCTAAATTTTTAACTTTAACAACTGAGTTCGAAAAATGTTCTTTTAAAAAGGCTCCGTCACCATGAATCGTCCATATTTCTGCTGGTTTCACCTGCTCAATATAGTCTAATAAATCGAACCAATCCATATGATCGCTTAACAATAAGCTATGCGTATTAGCTTGTTGTAATGCTTGCCAACCACTAGCAAATACACATGACATTAAGCCTTGTAATTTATAGGTATTAAATGTTAGTGGAGGTACAATGTAAATATATGGCTTTTTTAACCGCAGATCTTTTTTCTCTAATACTTGGTATTGCATTTTTAAGCGTTGATGTTTTTCATAAATTTGATGATAAGCCAACATATCATGATGAATGGCTACCACTGCCGATGGCTCAATTTCGTTGATTAGCGCTGTAATGCGTTGTGCTTTCCCTAATACATAAGCACCAATAAGCAAAGGCCTTTCAATACTTAAAATAGATTTTATGGCTTCTATTGGCGATGGATGCTTAACAGCTGGATTAGCAAAAGTAGTTTCGGTAATTAATACATCTGCTTGAACAAATTCAATGGCCTCGCTAGTAGTATCGGCTTGTGATTTTACATCTCCCGAATAAAGATATTTAAGTCCTTCAAATTCCATTAAAATTTGTGCACTACCTAACATATGACCAGCAGGTACAAAAACTATTTTAATTTGATTAATAAATAAAGGCTGATGAAATTCGATTGGAATAAATAGTTTAGCAGCTCTTTTTTTATACCGCAATTTCATAAAATCAAATGTGGCAGGATGGGTATAAACATTAACAGAACCGGCAATGGCATGGTCTGCATGTGCATGCGAAATAATAGCATTTTGAACGGGTATTTTTGGATCAATATAAAAATCACCAATACGACAATAAAAACCATTGGGAGTAGCTATGATAAAATCAGCAATGATTTTTTTCATTGATTTATTAATTGATGGTGAATTGCCAAAACTTGTTCAATTAAGGAATGAGATTCATCATTTTGAATGATAAAATCTGCAAAGGGAACTTTTTCGGATTCGGGTAATTGATTAGCTATGATCTTATCTATTTGAGCGGGTAAGAGTCCATCTCTTTTGGCAATATTTTTAAGCCTTTGTGCTAAAGGCGCAGTAACTAAAATGTTATAATCATTCTGTAAATGGCTACCAGATTCAATCATAAGCGCTGCTTCTTTTACAATATAAGCCTCATGTTGTTGAATTGCACACCAATCATCGAAATCTTGAAACACATATGGATGTATTATTTTATTGAGCGTGGCTAATGCCTGTGAATCGTTGAAGACTATTTCAGAAATATGCTTACGATTGTATTCACCGTTTGGCAAATAGGCTGCTGCACCAAAAGCTGCAATGATGGCATTCTTTAAATTTTGATTTGCTATAACCAAGGCTTTTGCTTGCATATCCGCATTATAAATGGGAACGCCTAACACGGCAAATAAATTGCAAACTATAGACTTTCCAGTCCCTATACCTCCTGTTATTCCTACTTTTAACATCATTTATTATATATTAAATAATCTACTAAATGAGGTGCTATTGCTATATTTTGGATGCCCTTTGGAGCATGATCTATTTTTAATTTTAATTTATTTAGTAATCTTTTTTCTTGCACAGCAATTACCCTGAAAGAATTTTCGTTAATAGATTTGTATTTAGAAATACCAACTAAAAAAGTTAATGTTGCATTTTGAGGATAAATATTAATTTTTGCAAAAGGCGCCATGGCTTTTATGTGTATGGGTACTAAAATACGCTTAGTAGTATATTTTTCGACTGGAATGTATACCGCTACTTTATTATTTGCTAATAATACATTGCTGTTTTCTGCAGGTTTTAAACTTAAAGATAGGTTTTGATCATCGGCTATGTCTACCATATTTACTGGGTTTACCTCCCAGTTTTGAATAGATTGAATGTCTTCTTGCGGACCAGAAATTACAACACTATCGGGGCTCATTCGAATATCGTTTTTTAGACCAAATTGTTTACTATACCGAATTTTACTATTGAAAATAATTGGTACTTTTTTAGTGTTTTTCTTCTCAAATTTAAATTTCAATTTAGCTGGCGAAACATCAATAATAACGAGTTTATCTAAAGTGATTTTATCTATACTATTGATTTTTTTTATTAAATCAATTTCTCTGGTTTTTTCATATTCATTCAAATCAATTCTTAAAGTATCACTCAAATTCTGAATTTTACTTTTGAGAAAAAACCAGCCAGAACCTTCCACAGTAAAGGATACCTGACGACTGTTATCGACTAATAAGGCTTGATCAAACGGTACATTGATAAAAACAATGGGTACTTGAATATCAAAATGCCTGTTTTTGCCTAATACCGTTAAAATCCAAAAAATAAATGCAACTGCTATACAAAACAAAAAAAGTCCTAATCGACGGCGAATGCGCCTACGAGAAACCTCTTTGTAATACTGAATAAAAGCAATGATTAATTTTTTCATTGGGATATGCTTTAGCTATTAAACAAAAATATCAACCTTTTAGGGGTTGATATTTAAAAATTTGCTAGCTAATTAACTATTGATTTTTTTTGATGCTTCTAAGGAAACCGAAACCTTATCGATTTTCATTTTCACACCGTTTTCGATCTCTAATAGATAAGTATCTTCGTTGATATCAGCAATTTTTCCGTGAATACCACCAATGGTAACCACTTTATCTCCTTTTTTAATGGCTTCGATAAAGTTTTTTTGTTCTTTCATTTTTTTCGTTTGTGGACGAATCATAAAAAAATAGAAAACAATACCTATTAAAATTAATGGTAAAAATTGCATCACTGGGTTTGGATTGCTACCTGCTGCAGGTGGAGCCATCAATAATACATTCATTAAGTTCATCATATATAATTTAAATTTATTTTGCTTCTAAAACTTCCCCTCTTAAATATAATACTTTCGTGTTGGGAACGGTGTTAGCTACTATAGTAATGGTTTTTGTTTGTAAACCCATTTTATTTTCACTGTTAAACACAACGTCAATTTTTGCTTCGGCACCCGGTGCTATGGGTTCTTCTGGAAAAGTAGGGACAGTGCAGCCACAACTAGCAGAGGCAGAAGAAATGATCAAAGGAACATAGCCTGTATTTTTAAAAATAAAGGAATAAGATACCTTTTCACCTTGGGTAATTTTACCAAAATCATAGGTGTCATTTTGAAAAGTAAATTTAGGTAATTTTAAGGTATCCACTTTACCATCTGCGGTCATTGGAATATCGATAGATGCAGAATTTAAACTGCTGATTGCTGTTTTTTTACCGCAAGCCATCGCGCTCAATACCATTAAATAAAATACAATCTTTTTCATAAAAATTAATTTACTAAACCCCTACCCGATTTGTTAATTTGATTATTGTCATTTAAATCAATTAAAATTTTATCTAAAATTCCATTGATAAAGCCTTTACTTTTTGGAGTGCTAAACTCTTTAGAAATATCAATGTATTCGTTCATGCTTACTTTAGTTGGAATAGATTGAAAATGTATAAATTCTGTAATAGCCATTTTCATCAGTATCGTATCGACCATGGCAATCCTTTCTACGTCCCAATTTTGTGTTTTATTAGCAATTAATTCGTTAAAGGCTATTTCGTTTTCAATGGTTTTATTAAATAAATCTAGAATAAAAATTCTGTCTTCGTCCCAATTAGCCGTAATTGGCAATATATCTAAGTCCGTATTTAATTTAAAGGCTTTGATGGTTTTCAATATCATACTTTCAACGGTTTCCGCATCTACAGGCCAATTTAAATATTTCTCTTCTAAATGTTGTTCTAATAAAGGGAATTTAAAAAGCAGTTTTTTATACAAATACTGCATAAAATCTTGGTCCTCTTTTTGGCTAGGCGTTTCTAAATTAGCATATGTTAGGTAGGCCTGCTCCGATTTTAATTGGGTTAAAATTTCGCGTAACAAAACTTCTTCGCCATTCCAATTTATTTTATACGCTTTAGCGATTTTTTGATAATTAACATCTTTTGCTAATTGCGCAATGAATTTATTTTTAAGTAAAACAGCTGTAGCATTTAAATCTGCTGCGGTAGGCATATGCTTATTGCTTTTTTCAGCAACTGCATTTTCTTCAAACTGTGCTAATGCTAAAGCTAATTGTAATAAATTAATGTAGGCATCATGTACCAACTGAACAGCTTGTAGCAATTGCTTTTCGGCCATTTTTTGCTCTTTAACTTCTGCTTGTTGATATGCGTATAACGCTTGAAAACCTTTAATTCTTAAATGACGACGATTTAACATAAATTAATATAAAGAACGATTTTACACTAAAATTTAGTGCATTAATTATTAGTAAGCTGCTTTAATTCTACGAATATCAGCAATCCTTTTTTCTGCAATTTTATTGGCAGCCTCATAGGTTGGAATGTTTTCCTCTCTAGATTTTTTCAAAATTTCTAAGGTTACCTGGTAAATGTGTTCTGTTTTTTCCATGGCACGCTGAGCGCTATGGCCTTGCATTTCAGAGTACACATGAATTAATCCACCTGCATTAATCAAGAAATCGGGTGCATATATAATTCCCTTTTCCATCACTAATTTTCCATGAATATTTTCATCTGCTAATTGGTTATTAGCCGCACCTGCTATGATAGCACATTTTAATTGAGAAAGTGTATCTGTATTAACGGTAGCTCCTAAAGCACATGGTGCATAAATATCGATGTCTAAATTGTAAAATTGATTATTCGCAATTACATCTGCACCATATTTTTTAGCCACCATGGCTAAACGCTCTTCGTTGATATCTGTAATATAAACTTTTGCGTTTTCGGCTCTTAAATGCTTTACTAAATTTTCACCTACATTACCAATGCCTTGCACACCAATAACCTTACCGGCTAAACTATCATTACCCCATAAATGCTGAGCAGATGCTTTCATCCCCATATAAACACCAAAAGCAGTTACAGGCGATGGATCACCTAAACCACCTAATGATACGGGTATTCCAGAGACGTGATTGGTTTCCATTTTAATGTATTCCATGTCTTTAGGACTGGTTCCTACATCTTCTGCTGTTATATATTCTCCATTTAAATTTTCTACGCATTTACCATAACGACGCATCATTGCTTCTGATTTGTCTTTATTTGAATCACCAATAATAACCGCTTTTCCTCCACCTAAATTTAAACCGGTAATGGCAGCTTTGTAGGTCATCCCTCTCGAAAGTCTTAATACATCGTTTAAAGCTTCTCCTTCTGTTTTATAATTCCACATCCTAGTTCCACCTAAAGCAGGACCTAAAGTTGTATCATGGATAGCAATAATGGCTTTTAATCCAGTTGCTTGATCGTAACAATACACCACTTTTTGATGTTCTTGCGTTGCAAGTTTATTAAATACGGAGTTTTCACCTAAATGATCAGACATGTGCTATTTCTTAAATTTATAAAATCGGGCTTTTAACCTTATTGGACGCAAAAGTAGGGTATTTTTTTGAATTCAGCTAATGTAAAAAAAGCCTTAATCACTGCGCTATGGCTATTTTAACCACCTATAAATCAAAAACTATTGTACTTTTGAAAAAATGAAAGAATTATCGTCTCTTAATCCATACTTAGCAAAGTATAAATACCGTATACTTTTTGGGGGTATTTTTATAGCGCTTTCTAATTGGTTTGGCGTTTTTCCTGCGCAAATTATTCGATTAGCATTTGATTTAGTGAAAGATAATTTAGCCAATTATCAATTAACTAAAGGTTTCGAAAATCAAGCCATTTTAAAAAGTATTATTATTCAAATAGCATTGCTTTTTGGTGCTTTAATTATACTTATAGCGATCATTAAAGGCGTATTCATGTTCTTTATGAGACAAACAATCATTGTTGTTTCGAGGCTCATTGAATACGATTTAAAAAATGTTATTTATCAAAAATACCAAGAATTAAGTTTATCGTTTTATCGAATAAACAACACTGGGGATTTAATGAATCGGGTATCCGAAGATGTTTCGCGCGTGCGCATGTACATTGGCCCTGCTATTATGTACACCCTCAATTTAATTGTGTTATTTGTTCTAGTAATAAGCACTATGATAAGCGTTAATCCAATGCTTACATTTTATGCCTTATTGCCTCTTCCGCTCTTATTTGTTGCCATTTATTATGTACAAAACACCATCAATACTAAAAGTGAAAACATACAAGCACAGCTCTCTATTTTAACCACCACCGTGCAAGAAACTTTTTCTGGTATAAGAATTATTAAAGCCTTTGGTAGAGAAAAACAATTAGCCGATCGATTTGCAGCAGACAGCGAGGTGTATAAAACAAAATCGATGGAATTGGTTAAAGTTCAATCCATTTTTTTTCCAACCATTTTAGGATTAATAGGAATAAGCACTTTATTGACCGTATATTTTGGTGGCAAAGAGGTAATCAATGGAAGCATTACGGCTGGTAATATTGCCGAATTTATAGTGTATGTTAATATTTTAACTTGGCCTGTGGCATCTGTTGGTTGGGTCACTTCTTTAGTTCAACGCGCCGCCGCTTCTCAAAAGCGAATCAACGAGTTTTTAGACCTTAAACCCGAAATTACCAATCCAAGTACGATTCCTTTCGAATTTACCAATAGCATTGAGTTTAAAAATGTATCATTTACTTATCCAGAGACAAATATTAAAGCGATTGATCAATTGAGTTTTACATTACTTAAAGGTCAAACTTTAGCAATTGTTGGAAAAACAGGATCGGGTAAATCCACTATTTCGAATTTAATTAGTAGAATGATTGATGTAAGTAGCGGTAGTATATTAATTGATAATCAAGATATTAAGACTATTAACTTAAATGATTGGAGGAACCAAATTGGCATAGTTCCGCAAGAGGTATTCTTATTTTCTGATAGCATTCAAAACAATATTACTTTCGGAAAAGACCAATGCGAAACAGCCGAAATTCATCATGCAGCTCAAATGGCTGGGGTTTATGATTCCATTATTGCTTTTCCAAATGGCTTTGAAACTTTGCTAGGTGAAAGAGGTATTACGCTTTCTGGAGGTCAAAAACAAAGGGTGTCTATTGCTAGAGCATTCATCAAAAAACCAACTTTATTACTATTTGATGATGCATTATCTGCTGTAGATACACAAACAGAAGAAAACATTTTAAGCAATTTAGCCAGTACCCGAAAAGATGCGACCAATATTTTAATTAGTCACCGAATTTCGACCCTCAAAAACGCCGATATGATTCTATATCTCGCAAATGGAAAAGTGGCTGAAATGGGTAGCCATGAGTCTCTATTAGCCAATAAAGGCCCCTATTACGAATTGTATCAAATGCAATTATTAGCCGATACGCAAAACCAAGAATAGATTTTTTGGAAGTTTCAAATTAAATACTTTTATTTACTTTATATTAATAGTTTGTAAAATGGGAGAATACGAAAACAAAGACAGAGAAGAGGTTTATTCGAAAAAAGTAAGAGCTGGCAAAAGAACTTATTTTTTCGATGTTAAATCAACAAGATCAGGAGACTATTACATTACAGTTACTGAGAGCAAGAAACGCATGGAAGATGGCGTATTTGTTAAACACAAAATATTTCTATACAAAGAAGATTTTGAAAAGTTTAGCGAAGGTTTATTAGACACTGTTGAATATATAAAAGCCAATCAAGAAGTAATTGAGCGTAAGTATGAGGATTACAATCCTGCTGCCTCAAGTTCACCAGATATCGATTTCGAAATTTAAAAATAGCCCCAATCGGGGCTATTTTTTTTATACATTCCTATCCGAAAAAGTCCAATTATAAAGGCAAAATACTATCTTTGCCCAAATTTTATAATTGTGAAAGCATTACCAACCGACCAAAATTTTTTAGGCTTAACCGAAACCAATTTATATGAATTCGACCAAGCTAAATATGTAATTCAAGCTGTTCCTTATGAGCATACCTCCTCTTATTTGGCAGGTTCTGCAAAAGGACCCGAGGCAATCATTCAGGCATCTCAATTTGTAGAATTCTACGACGAAGAATTGGATTGCGAAACCATTCGAAAAGCAGGAATTGCAACCCTGGCTCCACTCAATTTTGATGGAATTTACGATGCAGATGCCATAGATTTAATTGAGCAACACACCAGTAAATTACTTGATCTAAATAAATATGTGGTTTCGTTTGGGGCAGAACATACCGTTACCTATGGTTTTGTTAAAGCATTTGCAAAAAAATACGACAACCTAACGGTTTTACAAATAGATGCGCATTCCGATTTAAGAGAATCATACCATGGCAATCCATATAGTCATGCATCGGTAATGGCGCGCGTAAAAGACATGGGAATTAATTTATGTCAAGCAGGAATTAGAGCACAATGCATTGAAGAAGCCAACGAAATAAAAAATAACCCAAAAATTCATACCTATTTCGCGCATCAAATCAGAGAAAATAATAATTGGGTGAAGGAGATTATTTCAGATATGACCGACAATGTTTACCTCACCATTGATGCAGATGGCTTTGATCCTAGTATTATGCCTGCAGTTGGAACAGCAGAGCCAAATGGCTTATTCTGGAACGAAACATTAACGCTAATTAGAGAAACATGCAAGCATAAAAATGTGGTTGGATTTGATATTGTAGAATGTGCACCTATGGAAGGCAGCATTTTATCTGAATATACCCTTGCTAAATTGGCATACAGAATTATTGGTTACCTAGAATATTACAAAAAATAAAAAAATATAATTATGGCTTTACAGTGCGGAATTGTTGGACTACCCAATGTTGGAAAATCAACTTTATTTAATTGCTTATCGAATGCAAAAGCGCAAGCGGCAAATTTCCCTTTTTGCACCATCGAACCAAATGTAGGTGTAATAACCGTTCCAGACCTTCGCTTAACAAAATTGGCAGAATTAGTAAAGCCGCAAAGAATTGTACCAAACACCATCGAGATTGTTGATATAGCTGGTTTAGTAAAAGGCGCTAGTAAAGGCGAAGGATTGGGCAATCAATTTTTAGGTAATATTCGAACAACCAATGCAATCATTCATGTGTTAAGATGTTTCGACGATCCAAATGTTATTCATGTAGACGGTTCGGTTGATCCAATTAGAGATAAAGAAATTATTGATACCGAGTTGCAATTAAAAGACTTAGAATCGGTCGAAAAGAAAATTCAAAAAGTAGAAAAATCTGCGAAAACAGGTGATAAAGATGCTAAAAAAGCATTAGAAATTTTATTACAAGTAAAAGAGGCTTTATTAGCTGGAAGGTCTGCTAGGACTGTAAAAATCGAAGAAAAAGATTTAGAACATATTGATGATTTACAGCTATTAACGCTTAAGCCGGTCATGTATGTTTGTAATGTAGACGAAGCAGCTATCTTAAAAGGTAATGCATATGTAGACAAAGTAAAAGAAGCGGTAAAAGATGAAAAAGCAGAAGTATTAATTATTTCTGCAGCCATCGAAGCAGACATTGCTGGTTTAGATAGTTACGAAGAGCGTCAAATCTTTTTAGAAGATTTAGGATTAAGCGAATCTGGTGTAAATAAATTAATTGTAGCGGCTTATAGCTTATTGAATCTAGGAACTTATTTTACTGCTGGCGTGCAAGAAGTAAGAGCTTGGACAATTACCTTAGGCATGTCTGCACCGCAAGCTGCTGGCGTCATTCATACCGATTTTGAGAAAGGATTTATTCGCGCAGAAGTAATCAAATATCAAGATTTTGTTAGTCTTGGTTCGGAGAATGCTTGTAAAGATGCAGGTAAATTAGGTGTAGAAGGTAAGGCTTATATTGTGGAAGATGGAGATATTATGCACTTCCGTTTCAATGTATAATTAACGAATGGTATTGATCACTTTTGTGGCAATCAATTCATCATATCTATTTCCTGTTTTCCTAAAATAAACAAAGAAAGTATAGTCATTTTCGGTGTCAAAAAAAGAGCCCTCCACACTTGCGATATCTAGTGTATTAGCGCCTTTGGCCTTAAATCCGTATTGATAATTATAAATCCCTTGCTTTAACAAAAGTGTTGTTTCGTATTTTCTGTAACTAGGATTATAGCTGAGTTTTGAATGCTCATCTGCCGTCCAATTATTGAATCTTCCTAAAACATAATAATCTCCAAATGGATTTTGTGCACCGTAATCAAAACTAAAATGTGTTTGAATATAATCTGCTTCGATATTCGAATTCAAACCATCAATTCTCCTTATTTTAAAATTACCATTCATGTCTAAATCGTTGGCATAACGATCTGGATTTTTAACATAATCAGTTGTCAAATAAATATGATTTCCTTCGGATAAATCGATACTCGAAACATGTTCTCCTAAAAACCGAACCGTTCTAATATCCATTCTTCTATATTCATTTAAACCATCAAAAACATTGGCATCTACATGGTTATAGACCAATTTCCCGTTTTCAAAAAAGCTTGGTTTTATATTGATTTTTGCATTATCAAATCGGTTATTTTGTACCAGTACAATCCTAAATTGTCCCATTGGATTATCTACCCTAAGATTAGCATACAACAAATCAAAATTGATTTTTTGCTTTTTATTTCTTTCGTTTACAACTGTGCTGCGATCTAATAAATGAGTAATGGTAATTTTATTATCAACCACAAAAAACCTTTTCAATAAAATTGGGTGCTCGGAATCTGATGCTGGAAATACTTCTATATAATAATTACCACTTAATAATAATTTGACATCGGTATTAGGAAAAACCAAAGTATAATTAATATAAGATTGCTTGGTATTAAAAGAAAACTTGTAATTGGTGATATAATTATCGGTAAAACCCTCTATATACTCTATATTACTGAGGTTCGAAGGTGTCCAATCTGCATTACAATGAACAATTCGGTAATTGAAATTCTGATAACTCGCATCTAATTGATCGAATAATAAAGTAAGTGTTTCGTTAGAATTCAATGAAATTATTGGCAAAGATTGTTCTGTTTTAGAATTATACAACAATACCGTTTGCGTACTTTCGTCATAAACTTTGTCTGCTAATATTTGCGCATCTGCAAAATTGGCTAAAACAAGTAAACATAAAAAGCAGCTTTTTAATTTCATTGTTCGATAGACATTATTTTTTCTGCTAATTGCTCCCATTCTGCCGAAATGCCTTCTAGGCTTAGCTTTACAGTTTCATAAGTAGCATTTAAACTCGATAGTTTTTGCGAATCGCTGTAATTTTCTGGTAAACTTAATTCCCCTTCTAATTTATTTTTTTGCAATTCTAAGTCGGCTATCTGTTGTTCTAATTTCTGCAAATCAGACTGCATTTTTTTTAAGTTTTTTTTTTGCTCTTCTTGAACTGCAGTACTTGTTTCTTTAACAGGCTTTACTTCTTTCAACTTTACCACTGGCACTATATCTTTCTTCTCTTTATCTCTGCGCTCTTGCCATTGTTCGTATTCTGCATAGGTTCCAGGATATTCTTTGATGAGTTGATCCTCAATATACCAGATCTTATTAGCCACATTATCAAGCATATACCTATCGTGAGATACAACGATCAAAGTACCTTCAAATTGTTGTAATGCCTGAATTAATATATTAACAGATTGAATATCTAAGTGATTGGTTGGCTCATCTAATATTAGAAAATTGGCATCGGAGGTAATTGTTTTAGCCAATGCTACGCGAGATTTTTCTCCTCCAGATAAAATTTTAATTTTCTTAAAAACATCATCACCGGAAAATAAGAAACAACCTAGTAATGATCTTACTTCCGTTTCTGAATATTCTGGTGCAAAATTTTTCAATTCTTCAATAATGGTATTATCGAGATGTAAAGATTCTAATTGATGTTGTGCGAAAAATGTTTTGGATACATTATGACCCAAATTTACTTTTCCTTCGCATTCGTCGGCACCTGCAATAATTCTTAATAAAGTAGATTTACCTTTACCATTGGCCCCAATCAAAGCTATTTTATCGCCTTTTTCAATAGTTCCAGCAGCATTTTTCAAAATTTCAATGCCAGGATAAGCTTTGTTAATATGCTCTAACATCATCACATGTCGACCCGAAACTTTAGAAAATTTGAACTTAAAATTAACACTGGCATTTTCTTGTTGCACATTTTCTACACGCTCTAATTTATCAAGCGCTTTAATCCTAGACTGTGCCATTTTAGCTTTAGATGCTTTGGCACGAAAACGATCAATTAATTTTTCTTGTTCTTTAATGTATTGTTGTTGATTCTGAAATTGTCCTTTTTGAATCTCTTCCCTAACCGCTTTTTCTTGTAAATAAAAAGAATAATTACCCGCATAAATTGTTAAATCTTGATTTTTAGATTCTACAATTTTGGTTACAGTTCTATCTAGGAAATACCTATCGTGAGAAACAAGGATATAGGCCCCTTCAAAATCATTTAAATAATTTTCTAACCATTTAATAGAGGGTAAGTCTAAATGGTTGGTAGGCTCATCTAATAATAACAAATCGGGTGTTTGTAATAGTATTTTGGCCAACATTACCCGCATTCTCCAACCTCCCGAAAAAGTGGATAAAGGTCGGTGCGTATCGGAAGCCGAAAAGCCTAAACCAGCTAAAATTTGCTCTGCTTTGTATTGAATATTATAACCGTCGAGTGCTTCAAACTCTTCTTGTCTTTGGCTTAACCTATTAATTACCGCATCGGAATGATCGGTTTCTAATTTAGTAATGAGTTCTTCAATTTCATCGTGTAACTGGTTTTGCCTTTCGAAGGCCTCCATGGCAACATGTAAAATCGAAAAATCAGATTGATAAGAGAGTAAGTCTTGATTAAGGTAGCCTATTTTTAAATCTTTGGCCTTAGAGATGGTACCTTCATTGGGTTTGTATTCCCCAACTAAAATGCGCAGAAGCGTAGTTTTACCAGTTCCATTGGCACCAATTAAGCCAATGCGCTCATTGGGCTTAATATGCCAACTAGCGTCTTGATACAAAGCCCTAGAGCCAAATTCAAATGTTATGTTATTTAATGCGATCACGTTATGGGAATTTCGCTGCAAAGATAGCATTTTAGGGCGTATCGAGAGGCCGAAGCATAGAGAAATTATTATCTTCGTAAAAATTTAAACAATGGATCAGCGATTACAAGCATTTGAAAGACTATTAACCATCATGGACGAGCTACGCGAAAAGTGTCCATGGGATCAAAAACAAACCATGCAAACGCTCAGACACCTGACCATTGAAGAAGTTTACGAGTTATCGGATGCTATCTTAGACGGTGACCTTAACGAAGTAAAAAAGGAATTAGGCGACTTAATGCTACATATTGCTTTTTATGCAAAAATTGGATCTGAAACTAATGATTTTAATATTACGGATGTTTTAAATGGCATTGCCGAAAAACTCATTTCCCGACATCCTCATATTTATGGCGATGTAATTGTCGAAAACGAAGAAGATGTAAAAAGAAATTGGGAACAATTGAAATTGAAAGAAGGCAATAAATCGGTATTAGGTGGCGTGCCTAGTTCGCTGCCCGCTTTAATTAAAGCAAGCCGAATACAAGAAAAAGCCAAAGGTGTTGGATTTGATTGGGAAGATAAATCACAAGTTTGGGAAAAAGTAGAAGAAGAATTGGGCGAATTCAAAGCAGAATATAACGATAAAATGCCAAGCGAAATTGATATGGAAAAAGCAGAAGCAGAATTTGGAGACCTGCTATTTTCGCTTGTAAATTATGCCCGATTTATTAAAATTAATCCAGAAGACGCCTTAGAAAAAACCAATAAAAAATTCATACATCGATTCAAATATTTAGAAAATAAAGCCTTAGAAATGGGCAAACCTTTAAAAGATATGACCTTAGCCGAAATGGATGTATTTTGGAATGAAGCAAAAAAATCAAATTAATTATGAAAAAATTTAGCTTATTTATTATTGCTATTACTTTGTTAAGCGCTTGCAAAACATCATTTATCATGAACGATCAATGGCTAGGACATTGGGTTAATAAAGCCTTTGTAGACAGCATACAATTGACCAAAAATCCCAATCTTATTCTAAATACACCATTTGTAGAACTTATTTTTGATAGGCCAGATTCTAATTTAAGACAGTTTATTATTGGAAAAGAAAGCAGATCGTTAACTTATGTTCCATTAGATGAAAATACTTTAGAAGTAAAGAACTACCAAATCGGAAGCAATGCTTTTTTAGTTTTGCAAGACAATGAGATTTTGTTGCAAGACCTAGACCATAAAACCATCGCAAATTTTATAAAAATTACAGCCAAAGATTTTCCTAAAGAAGACATCAGTAGCTTTATCTCTTATGGTGTTTGTTATATCAACAAAATTTTATTCAGCGGAAATTACCAATATGATGATGCTGAAAGAGTTACTTTTCATTCAAATGGAGGTATTACAGGCCTTCCAGACATGAGCACTTATGCACCTTGCTTAAGCGGAGAATGCCTAAAAATGAGTAAAAAAGCAAATTTATATGCCACCAATAACCAATCAGAAGGTAAAAATTATGACTGGGAAATTAAAAACGATTCTTTGTTTATTTATAATTTAGATTATTCGAGGTATCCGATGCAAATGAATAAATACGACAGAAAAAATATAAAATACGCTTTGAAGAAAATTAATTAAACCTGATGGCTTTGATTGCGGTAATTTTTGTAATCAAAAAACTAGGAATCACCACCATTAAAATACAAGCAAACAAAGCGCCAACATTTAAATAGATGATGTCTGAGAAGCTTAATTCTATTGGAACATAGCTCATGTAATAATTTGTTTGATCGAGCTTTAAAATGTGAGTTTGGGCTTGAATAAAACTAATCAATAGTGCAATTGCATTTCCAATTAACAAACCATAACTAATTAAATAAGCTGCATTCCATAAAAATATTTTTTGAATAGCAATATTTTTTGCGCCCAATGTTTTCAATAAACCGATGGTAGCACTTCGCTCTAAAATAATAATTAATAAGGCCGAAATCATATTGATTCCTGCTACCAATAACATTAAAATAATAATCACCTGACCATTTACATCGAGCAAAGCTAACCATTCAAACATGGAAGGATAAAGCGCTGAAACGGTTTGTGCATAAGCATCAAAAGGCAATGCAGTATTTAACTGAGCGATTAATTGTTGATCTGGAATGCGCTGATTAGCATAAATTTCGTAGCCACCAATTTCTCGCTGATGCCAATTATTTACACTTTTTATTATATCAATATCCGATATAATATACATGCGATCTAATTGATCAATACCCGAATCAAAAATGCCAACTACTTTTAATTTCCTAATTTTTAATTGCTTGTCTGCAAAATAAATATAAAGCGAAGAATTTAAGGCTACTTGATAACGATTCGCAAGGTCTTTAGAAATAATGATTTCGTTGGCTTGCTGAAACAATCGACCTTGCGTTAGGATGGATTGATAAAAACCAGCATGGTAATTTTTACCCAATCCCTTAAGTACAATAGGATCCATTTGACTACCCATTCTTAGCACGCCAACTTTACTAGCAAATTCATTATAATGGGCAATTCCTTTATTGTTTTTTAATTCGGTGTTTAAACTATCCGATTGGTATATAAAACTGTTTTCTGGGTTATTGGCTAATTGAATTTTACTGATTTGAATATCGCCTGCAAAATTTCTAAGCTTGTGTTGAATGGTAGATTTAAAGCCCCTAATGACTGCTAAAGACAATATCATGACGGCAATTCCTAAAGCAATGCCGGTAATAGCAATTCGAACAATCATTTTAGAGAATGACCTTTTAGATTGAAAACTGATGCGTTTTGCTATAAAATGTTCGAAATTCATTTGATTAATTTAATGCTAATTTAAAAATCTTCTGCTAGTATTAAGGGTTTTTTTGTTAATTCGTACTAATTCAATTTAAGGTTATTTAAACCAATGAAAATATACCAAGTCCTAATTCTGTTTTTTATCTGTTGTCTGCCAGCTAAACTCCTTGCGGAAACTAAACCTGCAAAGCCAATACCAGCAGCTAATTTAACGCAACAATATGTTCCATCTTTACTCGGTTTAAGAATTGCCATGGTTGTCAACCAAACTTCTACCATTGATCAAATACACCTAGTAGATTCTTTAAGGAGTTTAGGAATTCATATCCAAAAAATATTTGCACCTGAACATGGATTTAGAGGCGATGTAGACGCTGGAGCAACTGTACTTTCGAGTATAGATTCATTAACTGGTATAAGTATTGTTTCTCTTTATGGCGATCATAAAAAACCCACAAAAGAAGATTTGCAAAATTGTGATTTAGTCTTATTTGACATTCAAGATGTTGGCGTAAGGTTTTATACCTATCTATCTACTTTGCATTTTGTAATGGAGGCCTGTGCCGAAAATGCTTTGCCTTTAATGGTTCTAGACCGACCTAATCCAAATGGAAGTTATATAGATGGCCCTGTTTTAGACACTAGTAAATTTAAATCATTTGTGGGCATGCATCCTGTTCCCATTGTTTATGGTATGACGATAGGCGAATACGCTAAGATGATTAATGGTGAACATTGGCTAAGCAATCAATTGCAATGTAATTTAACTGTGATACCTGTTGCGGCATATGATCATAGTAAATTTTATACTTTACCCATTAAACCATCGCCAAATTTAGTCGATAATGCTGCTATTATTTTTTACCCTTCACTATGTTTATTTGAAGGCACTGTAATTAGCGTAGGAAGAGGCACCTACAGCCCTTTCAAGCAAATTGGACATCCACTATTATCTGCAAAATATACGAGTAATTTTACGCCACAAGCCATTGTTGGCATGAGTATGACCCCACCCTATTTAAACCAAATTTGTTACGGCATAGATTTACAAAATTTAGATGCCAACAAGTTGCTTGAAAAGGGTAAAATAAATCTTCATTGGCTCTTAGCGTTATATCGTAATTACCCAAACAAAAGCGAATTCTTTAACCCATTTTTCAATAAGTTAGCAGGTAACGATCAACTCAAAAAACAAATCATGCATAAAAAATCTATTTGGGCAATTAGGCATAGTTGGAAAAAAGATTTAGCAAACTTTAAGAAAATTAGGGCAAAATACATCCTATATCCCTAAATTAGCGGAGCTTTAATTTTAAAAAGATGAGGATAATTTACATGGGTACCCCTGCTTTTGCAGTGGCACCACTCGAACAACTACTGGCTGCTGGTGCAAATATTGTTGCGGTAGTAACTACAGCAAACAAGCCTGCAGGTAGAGGACAAAAAATTTCCGAATCTGCCGTAAAGCAATTTGCCGATGCCCAAAATATTCCTGTTTTACAACCCACTAATTTAAAAGATCCCGAATTTCTAAATCAATTAAAATCTTATCAAGCCGATTTATTTATAGTAGTTGCCTTTAGAATGTTACCAATGGAAGTTTGGCAAATGCCTAGTTTAGGCACTTTCAACCTTCATGCTTCTTTATTGCCGCAATATAGAGGCGCAGCTCCAATCAATTGGGCCATCATCAATGCAGAAAAAGAAACGGGCGTCACTACTTTTTTCTTAAAACATCAAATAGATACTGGAGATATTATATTTCAAGAAAAATTAAGCATCGATACGCAAGATACCGCGGGTACTTTACACGATAAACTCATGCATTTAGGTGCTCATTTAGTGGTAAAAACATGGCAAGCGATTGCAAGTAACACCGCCCCAAATGTAAGCCAAGAGAGCATTCTAGCCAATCACCAATGGACTTTAGATACCTTAAAGCATGCACCAAAAATATTTAAAAATGATTGTCAAATTGATTGGCAATTACCATCGTCGAGTATTGCCGCAAAAATTAAAGGCTTAAGCCCCTATCCTAGTGCGAGCAGCCAATTAAAAGATTTGAATTTAAAAATATACGAAGCAAGTATTTTAGCAGAAACTCCCAATAAACCCGCTGGAACAATAGAAACAGATGGCAAAACCTTCCTACGAATTGCCGCTAAAGATGCTTGGATATTTGTATTAGATCTTCAATTAGAAGGAAAGAAAAGAATGCAAATTGTGGAATTTTTAAGGGGCTGGCGTTTGCAATAATTATTTCTTTTGCAATTCATCATAGATTAATCGGGCTACTCTGCTAAAATATCTTTTGCCTCTGTAACCCACGACCCACTGTATTCCTGTAGCACTATTGGTTAAAAATATTTCATCTGCAATAGC
>CAIMAP010000160.1 GCA_903838995.1 uncultured bacterium
ATTTGATCTACCCCGTTAATTTTATACATGAAATATAATTTCTTATTCGTACCAGAAGTTGGACCTTGGTAACGAACATATATTTTCCATGGTGTTGGTTTTTTATATTTAAATACATCAGGTGTTACACCAATAATTGCAAAGTCTTCTCCACCCGGCCCAAACTCATCACAACCAATATCTGGCGGATTAATTTGATCTCTCAACTCATTATCATAATCAACAGATACTTCTGTAAGCGGTGCTGTATTTCCTTTTTGATTAATATCTGATGATAAGGAATGTAAATCTGTTGGAGAAAAAAAGAATGGATCCTTACTGATTGTCAATTGATCTTTTCCAGAAGCTAAAATTAATTCTCTTAAATTAATTCTTGGTAATGAGTTCCAATAAGTAAAACCTGAAACAGGATTGGTATTGGAATCTAATTTTGCAACAAAATAATCATTATTATTAGCTGCAATAACAGGGTTAGATGCAGCAGCAGCTGCATTATACATTGCATAGCCAAAGTTTGCATTGTAAAAAATATTATTAAATACTTTTATTGGATTACTTGCCGTTGATCCCGCACCTGAAATATAAAAGGCAGCGGTATTATCGGGTGCACCAACATTAGAAGGCGCATCCATTCTAACAGAGTTAAAATAAATATTTACCCAACCACAACTGTTTACCGATAATCCTTGAGGTAAATCTACAGATGCGGTTTTGTTACTAAAGAAACCACCTGCAATCATATTATTCGATAAATTCACCGAACGATTGGTTGGAGCACCTGTTCCAATTACGGCATTCATATAAATACCATATTGACCAGCACCTGTAACATAGTTGAAAGTAATTTCAATATTACCTGGAGAAAAAGTAGAAATATTTTGTAAGTAAAACCCTGCAGATTTTAAATCGGCAGATGGTCTTAACGAAACTTTGTTTCTTTTAAGTTTTAAATTGGTTAAACAATTTACATTGATACCATAATATGATACTTGATTGATGGTATTGTTTTCAATCACAATTCCCGTATCTCTAGCTGTAGCAGAACTCGAAATGGCAATTCCATAATATCCACCAGAAATTAAGTTATTGGTTATGGTGGCGAATTTTCCAGAGGTGGTTGCCGCCAAATTATACGGTGAAGCACTCATATCTGCTAACAAAATACCGGCAAAACCTCTTCCATTCGAAATAGAATCGACAGATATATCGCAATTAGTAATTGTATTGTATTTTGCATCATTGAGCATTTGCACGCCAATACCAGAGATGATATTTTTATTTACGATTTTTAAATTACGTAATGTTACCCTGTCTGCACCATTTAATTTAATAGATGATTGAACGGAAGCATTTGTTATAATATAAACATCTCTGTTTCCTGATTGAGATTCAACAATGATATTTTTATTTGGAATTGCAGAGTTATTATAATCTACTGCTGGTAATTCTAAAGGTTCAAAATAAGAACCAGGTTTTACTTTAATGGTTAAGTCATTATTAATGCCCGAATAACGAATAGCATTAAACGCATCGGCAATTGTTCTGTAATCCGCAGTCCCTATACCAACAATTTTTGTGCCGGAAATTGGTGTAGCTGTATAGGCCCTAAGCGTGTCATTTGATGCATCCGCATCAGTTTGGTTATTGGCTTCGATGGTATAAAACTCGAAGTCTTTACCTGCTAAATCTGTAAAAGAAGTAGATAAAGTAACATTCGTTGTAGGAATTTGATTGCTTGATGAAGCGGCAGGAATAGCAATAAATTGAGAATAGACTGGTTGAACAACCCCATTAATTTTCCATCCAACTTTTACATTGGTGATGGCTACTGAACCATAATTCCTAATTTTAATAATAACTGATTTGTTTAATGCTCCAGTATGTGGCGCTAAAGGTGCCACTAAACCATACACTCCAATATCAACTACATTTTGAGAGAATGCATTTGCACTTAAGGTTAAACAAAAAGCACTTAACAAGAATGATCTTATCAGTTTTTTTGAATTCAATTTAAATTGCTTCATCATAATATGGTATTTCATAGGATATGGCGACTGGTAAACCAGCCGCCATTCCAAATTTATTTTTTTAAATATTATCTCACTAAGTTCACACTACCCGTCTGTGTTCTCACCCTCGAAGTTAAGGTGTAGAAATACGTTCCTGCACCTGCACCATCGCCATCCCATTCAAATTCTGGATCTTTAGATTCGAATACTTTTTTACCCCAACGATTGAAGATGGTAAAACTAAATTCCGGATCGCAGTAGACTTTAAATTTATCTTTGATACTGAACACATCGTTGGTACCGTCGCCGTTTGGTGTAAACACGTTTGGTAATTCTTCGGTGATATCGGTATTCGGAATCACTTTAAAGTGTATGGTATAGGTATTGGTATCGGTTAAACATGGAGGATTAGCTGTTTTGAAAACAGCGGTATATACATTATCTCTAATTTGATCACAACTTGTTTCCCAACGGAAATGTGCTTGCGCGGTTCCTGCGCTTACTGTTTGTTCGAAGGTAGCTAGGTTGCCCGTAATTCCTCCGTACACATCACCACTGGTGGCAATCTCAATGAAATCGCCCGGTGTAGCACTAGCCGAAGTTAAGTCTAATTCATATTTCTCTCCTGCCACTAATTGAATCACCGTATCGCCTGTAGCAAAAGGGAAGTAAGGCACCAATTTTGGATTGCGATTTACTTTTACGGTAAATTGGTAACGCGCACTGTCGGCAATTAACCTACAAGCATTATCCCATGCACCAATTTTAATCGTATAAGCTTGATCGCTAATTAAACTACAATCTAATACCCATCTTAAAAACGTGCGTACCGAATCGCTTCCGCTTGCCCTAGTAATTTCGGGCAGTGGTAATTGATGTGGTATGCTGGTATAAACCGTATCTAGGGTAAGAATATCTATATGATTGGTATCTACTGCCGATAGTGGAATGTAGAGCGTATCGCCTGCTAACATATTAAAGAAAGTAGTCGCTGTAGCCGAATTAAACTTGGGTGTATAATTTGGTTTTTCTTTCACCGTTAAATTAATTGTAAAAGCAGATCTTTCTGGATTCACACATTCGTTATCACGCGCCAGTATTTTTACAACATAAGGCGTAGCCGAAATATCTTTACAATCCGATTGCCAGTTAAGCACGGTTCTCGAAGAATCTTTACCAAAGCTTGGCGCTAAGAACGCTAGGTTAGTTACTTTTCCAAAAGCAAATAAATCAGAAGTATAATCGGCTTGTAAAAATACCGAGTCGAATCGTTGATTGGTATCGACTGCAAATAAATTATAGCTGAATACCTCGCCACCATAAATACTTGTATCGAGTGTGGTAATAATGCTTGCCGGATGCAGTGGATCTCTGAACTCTGGAGCAGAGTTGAAAGGACCATCGGCATACACTAAAATAGTATCCCGTTTAGTTAAACGAGGACAACCATTGTCTTGCACGGTTAAATATAAATGGTAAGGATCGGTGCGCACATTGGCACAGTTTGGCGACCAAGTGAATGGCGTTACCGAGCTGTCTGCGCTAACCACTGGGCTAAAGGTTGGCATCACGCCACCCGGCACATTGAACTCCGATAAATCGGCCGTAACTGTTAAGCTATCGTATTGGTTCACTGCAAAACTTGCACTGTCGTTTACGCGTACATTGAATGATTTGGTTTGTCCTTCGGGAATATGGTATTCGATTGGATTAAGTACCTTATCAAATACTGGTTTTAAGTTGGGTCTTTGACGCACATAAATATTTACATCAAAATAGGCCGAGTCGTGTTTTAAACAATCGTCGTCTTCGGCAATAAACCTCACTTTATAAGGAGTAGAACGCACATCTTCGCAGAGCGTTTGCCAGCTAAAAGTTGCCGTCGAATGAATCACATTTGGATTCGAGCTGAACACAAATTTGGAGTTCACCACACCATTACCTGGATCGGGTTCCATGAAAAGCGAAACCACATTACCAAGCGAATCTTTATCGTATGTTTTAATTAATGTATCGCCTTGCAACTGAAACTTATCGCCCGCAAGCACAAAGTAATTCTTTGTCTTGGGCGTTTTCATGGTATCGGGTTCTACAAAATAAGGCTTGTAATTGGGTTTCTTTTTTACATAAATAGTCACAAAAGTACTATCGTAAAAAGGAGATGGACAAGTTTTATCGCGCACCACTATTGTAAATTTATAAGGCTTTGGCCTTACTACTGCGCAAGATGGCTTCCAATAAAATTCCCCTTTGACTTGCGCTAAATCATCGAGAATTAAATTTGAATTATTCCCTAGCACGCTTCCCGCTTCGCCCCATTTACCACCAAATTTTACGGGGTCTAATACGTTTTCGCCAGGTGTGATATTTGGAATAATCATCATGTATAAAGAGTCCGATGGACTATCTCTTGAAGTGAAAATCTTATCGTAAACCGTATTATAATAAACGGTATCTACAATTACTCTTTTTTGATTTAACTCATCGACAGTTACCGGCGGTGCATCCGGACAAAGTGTAGTTTCAATCTGAAACTCTCTTCGAATTTCCCCAATACGGTAACCCGGAGTAGAGCCCGAAGCTTTTTTCCATTCTTCTACTCTAAAGGCCACCAAATAACGACCCACTTTAGTAGGAATAAAATTAATAATACCCGTTTTGATATTCATCGTTAAATCGGGTACGCC
>CAIMAP010000161.1 GCA_903838995.1 uncultured bacterium
AAAATGGCCGATAAAATTGGCGCTTTATTATTAGCCGATATTTCGCATCCAGCTGGTTTAATTGCGCGTGGCTTGTTAAACGATCCAATACCACATTGTCATATTGTAACTACTACTACCCATAAGACGCTAAGAGGCCCGCGAGGTGGACTCATTATGATGGGAAAAGATTTTCCAAATCCATGGAAAATTAAAACACCTAAAGGCGATATTAAAATGATGTCTGCGATGCTAGATGGCGCAGTGTTTCCGGGCACACAAGGTGGCCCGCTAGAACATGTGATTGCAGCTAAAGCCATTGCCTTTGGCGAGGCTTTGAGCGAAGGATATTTTAAATATATTTTACAAGTACAAAAAAATGCAAAGGCTATGGCCAAAGCATTTAATAAAAGAGGTTACGAAATTATTTCTGGTGGCACCGATAATCATTTAATGCTCATCGATTTGCGCAATAAAAATGTAACCGGTAAAGAAGCCGAAAATTCTTTGGTACTAGCCGATATCACCGTAAATAAAAATATGGTGCCATTTGATGATAAATCTCCATTTGTAACTTCGGGATTCCGTGTAGGTACTTCGGCTATTTCTACGCGTGGCTTAAAAGAAAAACACATGGATCAAATTGTTGATTTTATTGACCGCGTGTTAATGAATAAAGACAATGAAAAAATGATTTCGAAAGTGAAAAAAGAAGTGAATGCTTGGATGAAGCAATTCCCTTTATACAAATAAAAAAATTATTCGTAGCAACCAATCGTTGAGGGGTTGCTACGAATTTTTCCATCCATATCGAATAAAAAAGGAATCGCAGGGCCGTCAGAAATCACTTGCCCAAAGCCACTGGCAGGGCTAGTTTGCTTTAAATGATAATCTTCGTTTTCGTTAATTGCGAGTGTAATACTTGGGTTAGCAAACAAAGGATCTCTATTCAAAATATTACTGTCTGTGTATTCGGATTTACTGCTGCGCATTAAGTTATTACTCAAAGTGTACATCGGTAATGCACCCGATTTAAAATCAATAAATAATTCATCTCGCAAATTTCCCCACATAATATTGTTGAGCAATCTGAATTTTAAATTTCCAATATAAACCTGCGAATTGTATTTTAAATAATCGGTAAGCGTTACACCCGAAGTTTGTCTATTGGTAAAGTTATTGGTTTGCGCAAAAGTATTGTGTACCATGTCGTAGTCGCCGCCCAACTGCACAAAAAAAGCATACTGCCCACAAGCAAAAACCAAATTATTATAGGCGTTTATTTTAGCACTGATGCCAAAAATACCCGTAACCATGCTGTATTTAATAATCGAATTTTCGATTTGCAAAGTAGGCTGCACACCATACAGCGGGTAGGTTCCAACCACTACGCCATATACTGCATTTTTAATGGTGGTATAAGAAATTTTATTGTTTATGCTTCCAGGTAAAAATTGCACGCAACTCCATTGCCCCGGCTCATTATAATATTCGCTTTCTCTGCGGTCGCCTTGTAAAGTAAT
>CAIMAP010000162.1 GCA_903838995.1 uncultured bacterium
ATTTTATCTGTGTCATATAGTTTTTCATTTGTTTAATTTGTAGTAGTACTAGTTGATGAGGACATTTATTTTTATATTATAGTGCGTTATTTTTTTCGGTAAAATAAACAATAAGCATTTGGCGTAATTAACGAGTTTTCATTATCAATCATTTCAATTCGTTCGTCGTCAAAATGTATCCATTTATTTTCCGCGTTTTTTACAAAAGATGTATAATGTCCACCCAAAGTGCCGCCTAGATGATTGCATATGCCATATAAGTCATACACATAGGATTGCGGGTTATAACCGTTTACATATGGCGATAAGTCAAGATTGTGAATGGGGAAGTCCAATTGAGATGTGATTTTGAATCGTCCGTCGGCAGTAAACCGCTTTAATACAATCACCAGAATTTTCGGGAAATTCCAAAAAGATAGACGCTTTACAACATCTTCTTTTTGATTCGTTTTCTCGTTAAACCACGCATTGTCACCAGACATTTGTTCAGGTAGTGTATAATGATTGATGCAGTCATACAGAGTGGGCAAGGGAATATTATTGTTTACTATTGGTATGTCAAGCATAAAGAAGTGTTCGGGTTTCATTGTGTGAGATATTTTTCCATCGGCGGATAATATTTCAGATACATAGATTCCATAAAACATATCCATTATTTCAGAGTATTCTTTGGAATACACCGTTTTTAACATGTCATAGCATTTTGTCGCCATCACATCTCGGTCATTTTGTGCATTACCTGAAATGCGCATGCTTACTCCACGAGATAAACTATTATGTAAACAGTCAATTTATTCATAATAATATATTCTTTTGACACGCTGCGAAATACTTGTTAAAATTTCATAGGGGATGGTATCTATTTTTTCAGCTAATAAATTAATAGCTAAATCCTCCCCAAATACAATTACTTCATCTCCTTCTTTTACGGTAATTCCGGTTACATCTAACATACACATGTCCATGCATACATTCCCTACAACCTTTGCTAAATGGCCATTTACAAGCATCTCTCCTACACCATTTCCAAATTTTCTTGCATAACCATCGGCATAACCAATTTTAACGGTAGCTATAAGTGAGTCTTTATGTAAAACACCTTTTCGACTGTATCCAATGGTTTGACCAGCTGCAACCTTTCGCAATTGGGTTATGGTTGTTTTAAGCGTACCCACTGTTTGTAATTTATCTTCGAAATGACCTACATTTTCGATTCCATATAAACCTATACCCAACCTTACCATATCGTATTGCGCAGTCGGGAAACGCAGTATAGCCGCGGTATTGGCAATATGTCTCATAAATTCATAACCTACATGTTTTTGAATTTTTGAGGTTAATTGCTCAAATAATGCTAATTGTGCAAAGGTATATTCATCTAAATGCGCATCGTCCGAACTGGTTAAATGTGAAAATACGGAAAGTACTTTCAATCCTTGATGAGCTGATAAAATATTTAATAATTCGTTTATATCGTTTTCATCAAAACCCAAACGGTGCATGCCCGTATCAAGTTTTAAGTGAATGGAATAAGATTTAATTTGTTTGATTTCTAAAAATTCGGCAAAAGATTTTAGTATAGGCAAACTATAAATTTCGGGTTCTAATTGATGTTGTACCATTAGCTCAAAGCCACTCTCCTCGGGGCTCATAACCATTATAGGAAGTAGAATTCCAGCGGCTCTAAGCGAAACGCCTTCGTCTACATAAGCCACAGCTAAATAATCTACTTTATTATAAGCCAAAACATTGGCAATTTCAAAACTCCCGCTTCCATATGAATAGGCTTTAACCATGGCCATTATTTTAGTTCGCTTATTTAATTGCGCACGATAAAAATTAAGGTTATGAACAATGGCATTAAGGTTAATTTCTAAAACAGTTTCGTGGGCTTTTAATGCTAATCGATTTACAATTTTTTCGAATGCAAAAACCCTTGCCCCTTTTATTAATATGACTTCCTGTTGAAAATGAGCAAAATCAAATGCTGCTAAAAAATCGCTTGTTTGCGGATAAAAAAATGTTTGATCAAATTGGAATAAATCCTTGTGTTTATGCAATGCTGGACCAATTCCAATAAATTTTTGAATGCCTTTTGATTGAAGGTATGCAGCTATTTCTTGGTATTGATTGGGTGCCAGATTAGCACTAAAATCAGAAAGAATAATTGTCTTTTTAGTGTACTGCTGTTGTTGATTTAAAAAATCAACTGCAATATATAATGATTCAATATCGGCGCTATAACTATCGTTTATTATAGAAGTTTGGTGTATGCCTTGTTTCAATTCTAAACGCATTTGAATGGCAGGCAATGTTGGAAAACGAGTAGCAATAACTAGTTGATCGTATCCCATAGCAAGCATCACTGCCCAACAGGTAATCGCATTTTCTACAGCTGCATCATCTACAAATGGAATTCGAATGCTGCAATTTTGATGCAGGTAGCTTGCCGTAATTACACTATACTGATTTTCTTTTTGAACAGCTGTAATGCTTAAATCTGCTGGTTTTAAAGTAGACCATGTAAAGGCGTTTTTTATTACTAAACTATCCGGCACATAATCAAGTGGAATGACTACCTGCTTACAATTAGCAAATAATTTTAATTTCTCGCTAAGCTTTTCTGCTTTGTCATGGAAACCTTCTGCATGAGCGGTTTTAATATTTGTTAATACCCCAATACTGGGTTGAATAATATGGGCTAAAGCATCCATTTCGTCTGTGGTAGAAATACCAGCTTCGATGATTGCTAAATTATTATGTGAAGCAATTTGCCAAACTGATAAAGGCACTCCAATTTGCGAATTATAGCTTTTGGGGCTTCTTGCAATGGCATATTCGGGATTCAATAATTGATACAGCCAATCTTTTACAATGGTTTTACCATTACTACCTGTAATGCCTATTACCGGAATATCGAATTGTTTACGATGCGCTGTAGCTATTAATTGTAGTGCCTTTAAGGTATCTGTTACTACATAAAAATTACAAGCTGGATAATCTTTAATATTATTTGGTAATTGAGAAACGACAAAATTGTAAACGCCCTGTTTTACTAAATATGGAAGGTATTGCATGGCATCTGTTTTTCCTTTTAAAGCAAAAAACAAAGAGCTGGAAGCACGAATTATTTTCCTGCTATCAATCAACAACCATTCTATGGTTGCATGAGGTGCCGCAATGATGGATTCGCAATGGAATATATCTTGAATTGCTTTTACATCGTACTTAAATTCCATATCCAAATATCGTTTTAATTTAGCGCTTATTGGTTCTTTAAATTCATATTTTACAATCGTAATTGTAAAGCTAAATCCTTAATTTCGGATATAAATATAATCAATAAGCCGATAATTAGGCTTATTTTTAAGCCATCAATCGCTATTTATGAGCATTCAAGTAAAGAAAAATACCGAAATAACTTGCAATCGATGGGCAGCAGGTAC
>CAIMAP010000163.1 GCA_903838995.1 uncultured bacterium
ACTAAATGTAATAGCTATTGCGCTAAAAAAAAAGACTTGCCCGAAAACAAAAAAACCCCACATGTCTGTGAGGTTTTTGTGGTGATACCTGGATTCGAACCAGGGACACAAGGATTTTCAGTCCTTTGCTCTACCAACTGAGCTATATCACCCTTTTTGGTCTGCAAATGTAACCGCTTTTTCCGGTTCTAGAAACTTTTTTTGAAAAAAGATGCCATTAACCCAATTTAAAAGGTTTTTTTGAGATAAAATTCTCCGAAGAGGTGCCGATTTATTAAATTCGTATGCAAATTAGATGCCCTATGATTCTTCAATTCCTATTCCTTGTTTTATTAATTGCCGCAGCAGGACTTTTTGCTAAAAACATTTCTAAAATTAGGCGTAACATTTTACTAGGCAGAGACTTAGATTTAAGCGACCAAAAAGGCTTGAGATGGATGAACCTGTTAAAAGTTGCAATGGGTCAAAGCAAAATGGCTGCTAAACCCATACCATTTTTATTGCATTTATGTGTTTATGTTGGATTTGTCATCATTAACATTGAATTAATCGAAATTGTGATCGATGGATTAGCAGGCACACACCGAGTTTTTGCCCCAATGATGGGTAATTTATATAATTTCTTGATTGCCAGTTTCGAATGGTTGGCTTTTTTGGTTTTATTAGCCTGTGTTGTTTTTATCAGCAGAAGAAATTTAATCAAACTCAAAAGATTTACTGGAACAGAAATGACCAAATGGCCAAAGTCTGATGCAAATTATATTTTGGTTATTGAAATTTTATTGATGTCGGCATTTTTAATAATGAATGCTGCAGATGCAAAATTACAATTTGCCAATGTGGAACATTACCTCAAAGCAGGATCCTTTCCGGTAAGCGCTTTTTTACAAAATATTTTACCCAATGATGCCGCTAGCTTAATTGCTATCGAAAGAACTTGTTGGTGGTTTCACATCATTGGCATTTTTGCTTTTTTAAACTATGTGCCTTATTCTAAACATTTGCATATTTTATTTGCATTCCCTGCGAGTTATTATGGAAGTTTAAACGCAAAAGGAAAAATCAACAACATGCAAAGTGTGAGTAACGAAGTGAAAGCCATGCTTGATCCAAGTTTCGTTCCCGTTCAAACAGAAAGCCCCGGAAGATTTGGCGCAAAAGATGCGACCGATTTAAATTGGAAAAATCTTTTAGATAGTTACGCTTGTACCGAATGCGGAAGATGCACGTCTATGTGCCCTGCAAATCAAACAGGTAAACTATTATCTCCTCGTAAAATAATGATGGATACGCGTGATCGTATAACCGAAATTGGAAAAAATATAGACTTGCATGGGAAAGATTATAATGACGAGAAATCACTATTGGATCATCATATAACCAGAGAAGAATTATGGGCTTGTACCACTTGTAATGCCTGCACAGAGGCTTGCCCTATTAACTTAGATCCCTTGTCTATCATTGTAGAATTAAGAAGGTATTTAGTGATGGAAGAATCGGCAGCAACTGCAAGTTTAAACACCATGCAATCGAATATAGAAACCAATGGCACGCCTTGGAAATTTGCGAATAGCGAAAGAGCTAATTGGACAAACTAAAACAAATGACGCATTTAAAAGAAACAAAAAACGAAACTGGGAAATTAATAAGCTTTTTACCGACCTTGTTTTAACAGATGCAAAAATTCAAGTATTTAATAACGAATCATAATAAAGTATAAAGATGGGATTTAAAGTGCCTACAATGGCCCAAATGATTGCAGATGGGGAAACTCCAGAAATTCTATTTTGGGTTGGTTGCGCAGGAAGTTTCGATGAACGCGCGCAAAAAATAACGAAAGACATTGCAAAAATTTTGCATCATGTTGGGTTGAAATTTGCCATTCTTGGTACAGAAGAAAGTTGCACAGGCGATCCGGCTAAAAGAGCAGGTAACGAATTTTTATATC
>CAIMAP010000164.1 GCA_903838995.1 uncultured bacterium
CGTTGCTTAATTAAACTAGAAGCGAAGTGTTCTTGGGCAGGAGCAATTAAACCCGTTTGCCAAAGAAGACCAACTCTACTTAAAAATGGATAAACACATTGAAGCATTGTTTCCATTACACCTAATTCATTGATGCAATTTTGTATTGTGGTTTTAAATAACTGTTCATTTAGACTCAGCGTCTGTTCAATTAATTCTTGAATAATTATTGGCGCATTAATCAGATGGGGGGATAAGTTTTGAATTGTTTCTACTCTTTGCGCATCAGACATTTCCGCAATTTCAGAAATCTTAAATCCATTCTCAATTAAACAAGAAATATTTAAGAATATGCGTAAATCAAAATCGTCATAATACCTAATATTGCTGGCACTTCGCTTGGCATGAATAATTTTATACCGTTGTTCCCAAATTCTTAATGTAGCAGACTTAATACCCGTAATAGCGGCAATGTCTGATATCGAAAATCGGTTTACTTCTTTCATGCTTAAAAACTCATCTCATCCATTCCACTCGGCGCGCCGTCTTCTCTGCCGTTACGTTTACTTTTTTGAAAGTCTGTTTTTCCAAACTTATATATTAAAGAACATATTAAAAACTGAGAGTCCCTTTTGAATTGGGTATACTGCATAAAGTTTGATCCATAAGAATCGAAACGCATATATCTTGTATTAAACAAGTCTGATATACTTAAGGAAAGTACCGCTTTGTTTTTGAATAAATCTTTTTTCAATCCAAGATCAAAAGAATACATTTCTTTAAACTCACCTTGAGCAGTCACACCAACCGAAGTATAATTTCCAGAAATTTGAATATCTACAATATTCGGCAATTTAGCAGTAGACATAATTTTGACAGAGCCATTTGAGCCAGCCTTAAGCTCCGCATTAGTGCTACTTACGGCAATCTCGTTTCTAAATAAATTTAAATTTGTGGTCAAGGTCCAAAATTTCATTAATTCGGTAACAGCAATAAATTCAAATCCGAAATTCCTAGAAAAACTTAAATTTTGAAAAGTTACCATTGAAATTCCAGCTGTATCAACCAATCTATAGCGTTGAATTTGATCATTTGTTTGTCTAAAATAAAGGGTAGAGGTTAGCGTGTTTCTTTTCCAATATTTTATATAACTCAATTCGTAGGCATCTACATATTCAGGTTTTAAATTTGGATTTCCTGTTCTCAAATTTCTTGGATCAGAAAAATCGGTAAATGGATTTAAATTATTTACTTGAGGTCTATTAATTCTTCTCGAATAATTTAATTGAATTTCTTGATCTGCCGCTAATTTTCTAGCAAAATAAAGACTCGGGAAAAAACTTAAATAGGGTTTTGTATTTTTAATACCTGCCGTTACCTGATCTGTTATAATATTTGCGTGCTCCACTCTTAATCCTGCTTGAACACCCCATCCACCAATAGTTCTACCATAATTTGCATAAGCTGCATTAATTATTTCGGTATAAATAAAATGATTGGATTGTAAGGTATTGGGCTTTAAAGTATCTGCAATTAACGAATTATCCGCAACACGATAATCGGCATCATTTGATCTAAAACTGAGCTTGTATCCTGTTTCTAATTTGCTTTGTTCATTTATTGGGTTTACGTAATCTAATTTGAATGCAGCTAAATTGACGATAGATTTACTGATAGCATTCTGAATAAATAGATTTGAATTGAAAGTATTGCTTGTTTCGTAATCAGTTAGTGCATCCGAAGCATTATTTGAATAGGATAAATCTGCCGTAAGTTCTTGTTTAGGTTTTAAGTATAATTTTCGATAGTTTAATCCTAAATCTATATTTAAACTATTTTCTACTCCTGTATTCAACCTTTTCAAAGCATCAGTTTGCAAATGATTTTCGTTAAAATTTACATTGGCACTACTTCCATCACTAGATTTATCGGTTTTGCTTAAAGTAGATGTAATACCTATTGTTGAACGGCTATTGATATAATGATCGAGCGAAAGTCTCAATACATTGGTCGTATTTTGATTGTGATTTATTCCATCTTGATTGGTAAATGTAGTATCTGTATTGTAATTTTTTCTGGTATTGTATGAGCGCATATTCATTTGATTTGCCCTTACACTATAACCAGTTGAAAGGTTCCACTTTTTATTTTTATAGCTTACGTTATATCCTAAACTATACCTGCCTGCACCATACGTTAAAGAAGAATTAATACTTCCATTTAAACTTGTTTGTTTATTTTTTTTAAGAATAATATTGATGATTCCAGAAGTACCGTCTGGATCGTATTTCGCACTTGGATTGGTAATCAACTCCACACTTTCAATAGCCGAGGAAGGAATTTGCTCTAACACCGCATTACGATCTGTACCGGTAAGTGTAGAGGGTCTTCCATCTATTAATACCGTTATATTTCCGCTGCCCCTTAAACTTAAATTTCCTTCTAAGTCAACATTAATTGATGGAATAGTTTGTAATACATCGTTTGCAGAACCTCCGGTAGAAAGAACATTTTTCTCTACATTGAAAACTTTTTTATCTATTGCCATTTGCAACATACCGCGGTCTGCATTTACAGTAGCCTGCGCTAATTGCTTGACTGAAGAATATAATTTTGTTACCCCTAGCACCATTTCTGGATTTGCAGGATTTAAGAATATGGTATCACTTGTAATAGACACATATCCGATAAAGCTATAAATCACTTTAACGCTACCTGGTTTTAATTCGGATACTTTAAAATAACCCTTTTCATCTGCTACATTACCAGCAATTATTTTATTATCTCTGATATTTAAGATAGAAATGGTGGCAAAGGGAATGCCTTTTTTTGAATTTCCATCTATCACCTGCCCAGCAACAGAAATAATTGCTGGCATATTGCCTTGCATTCTATAGCCCGGGCCCTGCTGTGCAAACAAAAAAGATTGTAAAAAGAAAAAGCTGAATAGCAATAAGATGCTTTGTTTCATAGTATAAATAAAAGACAAATATACAAAAAGCATCAAGGAATAGCCCTAAATGCTCCATTTTGGCCTGAATCAATCAATTTTATATATATCAGAACAACTTTAAGGTCATTTTGTTATAGAAATATGAAAATTGAGAAAAATAAACCAAATAACACTTTAATTGACCTTATTGGCGACGAACATATTTCGAGTGCTGCGGAAACGCCCATTAGAGCAGATGCATTCGAAATGGATGACGAACTTAAGGTCGAACTCATCGAAAAACACTTTGCAGAAATTATGCTAATTCTTGGTTTAGATTTAACAGACGACAGTTTAAGTGGGACCCCTCATAGAGTGGCAAAAATGTATGTGAAAGAAATTTTTAGAGGTTTAAACCCTGCTAATAAACCTAAAATTTCGATGTTCGAAAATAAATATAAATACAACCAAATGTTGGTTGAAAAAAATATTACATTCTATAGTAATTGTGAACACCATTTTGTACCAATCATTGGTAAAGCCCATGTAGCATACATTTCAAATGGTCAAGTTATTGGATTATCTAAAATAAATAGAATTGTTCAATACTTTTCTCAAAGACCGCAAGTACAAGAAAGATTAACAATTCAAATTGCTAACGAATTAAAAAGTATTTTAAATACAGAAGATGTGGCCGTGGTAATTGATGCGCATCATTTATGTGTTTCTTCTAGAGGAGTTAGTGATGTGAATAGTAGCACCGTTACTGCAGAATATGGTGGAGCGTTTTTAACTACCGAAAAAAGAGAAGAATTTTTAAAATACATTTCCCTGTCAAAATAAAAAATGGAGACTATTAAAGATAAAAATGTACTAATTGTAGGTGCTACTGGAGGCATAGGCAAAGCTACAGCCCTATTATTGAAACAATCTGGCGCTAACTTATTTTTATGCAGTACAAATTCGGAGAAGCTATCTGCACTAGCACAGGAGTTACAGCTTCCTAGTCAGCAAACTTTCTTGTTAAATATTACAGATGCAAATGCCGTAAAGAAAGTAGCAGAAAATATTCATCAGCAAATTCCAGCGATTGATATCCTTATAAATGCTGCAGGTATTGGCATCATTAAGCCAATCGAAAATTTAAGCGAAGTAGAATTTATGCAAAGCATTCAAGTAAATTTAGCTGGCGCATTTTATGTAGTCAAAAATTTTATTGAACCCATGAAAATTGCTAAAAAGGGTTTGATTATAAATATTCCTGGCGTATTAGGAAAAACACCAATGGCAGGCGCAGCAGCCTATTCGGCCTCTAAGTACGGATTAAATGGTATGATGAAATCGATTAGAGAAGAATTAAAAAGAACAGACATTCGTATAACGAATATATTTTTAGGCGGCACCGATTCTCCGTTTTGGGATCAAATTGATTTAAGAGTGCAGCGCGATAAATTTGTTCAAGCTTCGGAAGTTGCAAAATCTATTTGGTTTTTATGTCAACAACCTAGCTCTGGTGTGGTATCCGAATTAGTATTACAACCGTTTAATCACCAAGCCATTTAATGAGACATTTATTGTTAAGTGATATCGAACAAATGAGTAGCCGATATAGAGCGAGTTTTATTAATTCGCTCAGCGGTTTTAAAAGCTTAAATTTAGTAGGCACTATTGCTGAAAATGGGCAACATAATTTAGCGCCATTCAACTCCATTGTACATATAGGTTCCAACCCTCCATACCTTGGAATGATTGCTAGGCCTGCAACAGAAAGCCACCAAACACTGAGCAATATTATTGCAAGTGGCTACTATACTTTAAACTCGGTGAGCGAATCAATCATGGAACAAGCACATCAATGCAGTGCTAAATACGATGCTAACACCTCCGAATTTGAACAAACAGGGCTCGAAGTTTTTTTATCTGAAAAAAATATTGCCCCCTATGTTTTGGCCTCTTCCATTAAAATAGGATTAGAATTGGTAGAAATTATTCCTATTCAATTAAATCAAACTTCTTTAGTGATTGGAAAAATTATCGAAATTATATTACCAGAAAGTATTATTTCGGAAGATGGTTTTGTAGATATTGCAAGCGCTGGAAGTATTACTTGCAATGGCTTAGATAGTTACTACAGCGTAAACGCATTGAAAAGAATTCCATATGCTAAGCCATAAAATTATTTAAAATTTTATTTCGATAGGGTTTTCTTCGGCAGCATTTATAATAATAATACCGTAGCGCGTTTCTTGTGGTTTAATGGTACTGCCTAACAAAATGTTGCTCTCTAATTCAGAACGAAATTGTTTATTTGCATTGATTGCAACAAAAATGTTTCCGGCTGCTAACATAGGCCCGGCAACCATTCCAAGCGGAAAATCAGCTACACTTGCACCGTTTGTGGTTTGCACAGGCTTGGTGAAAGCCAATAATAAAAATCCTAATGCTGGCCAATTTTTTTGCTTCAGTTTTTGATAGGCCGCTGCAGAATTTATAAAATCAATTGCTTGTCCATTGCTAGTTAAATTAAAGTCTTTACCTAATACCAGCGTTTGATTGCTGGTGTTTTCTATTTTAACGACAACTAATTTAATTTTTTGCTTAATTTCTTTTTTAGCATAACGCTTATTATTGAGCTCCGCTAAAATGCCATAGCGATAAGACAATTTTAAACCATTATAATTACCTGCAAGTTCGTAGCTTAAATAAGAAGGTTCTATCGGATTATAAATAGCCGCGCAGCTACTCATTAAAAGAGTGCATAATAACAGTATATAAATCCTATTTTTCATTTGCATGCAATTTATTTATTTTTTTTCAAAAAAAATGGCCAATCATTCGATTGGCCATTTTTAAATATTTATAATCACATTATTCTTTAATGAACCTAAGAGTGCTTGAAGCGTCTTTTGTAGTTAATCTTACAAAATAAACACCATTGGCAAAACCCGAAATGTCCATTGGGATAGCATTTGCACCCGAAAGGTTTTCATATACTCTATTAGCAATCAATTTGCCATCTAAGCCATAAACAGCTAAGGTTACCGCCGATGTCGATTTTAAATCAAAAGAAATAGTAGCGGTATTGCCTGCCGGATTTGGATAAATTTGAATCGCATCTGGACCAGCCAATGTTTGAATTCCTGTAACATTTGTTCCAATTTCCATACCAGCTGTATAGCCTTTTGCAACCGCTTCGGCAATAGTAGAATTTGATGCATTTTCAATTCCGCCGTTTGGATTAATTAACATATTAATGATATGCATTTTGTTTGTTCTCCAAGTAGTAGGTAAAACATAGGTATAAGTATGCGTTACGCTTGTACCGCTAGCTACACTTGCACCAAATGCATTTGCATAACCTTCGAATGATGGGCAAATAATTCTTGCTACGTGATCGTATTTCATTTTTGTATATGGCACTGGATTAGCTAATAATTCAAATCCTCCCATTACGCCATTTGCACCACCTGCATAAGCATTCGCTTGACTCCAAGTAGAACCAGTTCCTCTCACACTATCTTCTGTTAATACACAAGCCATTTTATAATCCCCCGCAATTGCACTATTAAAGGTAGTAGTTACCGAAACTTTTAATTCGCGCGTAGTTGAATTGTAAGTTGCGCCATTTTCTAAAATCGCAATTGGTGCAGCGGTTACTTTATTTAAGAAATTTGCTTCTAATTGACTTGGGTCAAAAGCAGTGCCTCTATCTACAATTACTTGAGGATAGCCAGCTAAATAGGCACCCATTCCTGCATCGTAAATGGTGTAAGTCATTGGATCTGCATTATGAACAGCAATAGGAGCAACATATCCTTCGTAATTTGTTTCCATTAAATCCATAAACACCGCACCTCTTGGACACCATTGACACCAAGTACCCGTTCCTTCTTCGGCAACTACTATTTTACCAGCTGCAGGATTTACAGGAGCAATCACAATTGATTTTACATTGTCTGTACTATCTCCGTCAGACGCATTTCCATTTACATTTGAAATAGTAGCAACTGCATTATTAGTGCCACTTGCTAATGTGATATTTTGATCTAAGGTAATATCATAAACTGCTAAAGATGCAATGCTTACTCCTGTTATATTTTTGGTTTGCGAATTGCCATTATAATTTAAATTGATATCAAAAGAAGTAATGGCAGTGTTTCCTAAATTTCTAATTTGTGCAGTAGCCGTTTTAGTTTGACCTGTTAAGCCATTTGCAATATCTAAACTAGTTAATGCCGCGTTAAAAGTAGGCAATACATATGGGGTGTAAGTGTATGCTACATCATCTACCCAGTAGGATGCAGCAGCATTTGCTGGATAAATATCAATTGCTGCAATTTGGTTAACTGAATTACTAAACGAGCCCTGTAAAGTATCATTTAAATATACTTTCCACTGATTGGTATTTAAGTTAATATTGAATTTTAATTCAAACCAATTACCTTGAGGATAATTGCCAGAGAATAATTGACCCCCAGTATTACCCATAGTTAAGGTTTGATCTGCATTCATATAACAATCTAAAGCCCATGTTTGACCAATGGTTCCAGTAGCTTGAAAATTAAAATACCCGGTTTTAGTACTAGGCACTTTAAACTTTGCTTTAAATTCAAAAGTTCCAGAATTATAAACTCCACCAAAAGGCAAAACCACATCGGATGGTCCACCTGTTGCAGAAGTAGAAGAAAAATAAATTGATTTTGTTCCACTATAGGAATCAGAAGCAACAACAGTAACATCTTCGGTACCACCATCGGCATTACTCCAAGTAGTCCAATTTGGCGATTGAGGACCTAATTTTGAACCTACTGTATAAGATTCAAAATCGTCGCTAAAAGTTTGCGCTTTTGCCGAAAACCCTAATAAGGCAATGGCTGCAAATAAAGTAAATTTCATTTTCATAGTTTATTTTTTGATTTTCAATTGATTAATAAAAATAATGAAATAAAATGGCAAATAAAATAGGCCAATAGTATTTCATAACCGAAAAATAAGTAATTTAAAACTAAAATCTACTTCAAGGGTTAATAATTAAATGAAAACCATCTTAATTACCGGCGGAACTGGATTAATAGGCAGCAAATTAAGTCTGGCTTTAATAGCAAAAGGCTATCAAGTAAGACATTTAAGTAGGCAGCCAATCAGTACCGCATTCATAAAATCTTATTACTGGGATATTGAACAAAATAGCATGGATGAAAATGCATTAATTGGTGTAGATGCAATTATACATTTGGCTGGCGCAGGTATTGCGGATAAAAAATGGACCGATAAAAGAAAATCGGAAATTGTGAATAGTAGAGTCAATAGCACACAATTGCTTTTTGAATATGTTCAAAAAACGGAACAGCCAATAGCAAGTTTTATTGCAGCATCTGCAACTGGCATTTATCCTACTAACCCTCATAAATTATATAACGAAAATGCAAAAGCTGCGAAAGATTTTTTAGGCGATTGCTGCGAAAAATGGGAAAATAAAATAGATCAATTTAATACACTGGGTATTCGTACCATCAAATTGAGGACTGGAATTGTATTGTCTAAAGATGGAGGTGCTTTGCCAAAAATGGCAAAACCAATTTTAGCTGGAATAGGCGCTCCAATTGGCGATGGAAAACAATGGATGAGCTGGATTGATGAAGATGATTTAGTGAATATGTATATTTATGCATTAGAAAACAATTCGCTGAATGGCGCCTATAATGCAGTAAGCCCTCATCCTTGCAGCAACCAAAACTTTACAGAAGTTTTAGCAAAAATTTTAAACCGATTTATTTTTTTACCGAAAATTCCATCCTTTTTTATCCGATTACTGCTTGGCGAAATGGCTATTATTGTATTGGGTAGCACTAAGGTATCTGCCGAAAAAATTATTGCAACAGGTTTTAAATTTAATTTCGAAAAGCTCAATGAAAGCTTAAATAAAATATATCATGAATAAGAAAATTGCACTTTTTTGGTTTAGAAGAGACCTCCGATTGGAAGATAACCATGGTTTATTTGCTGCCTTAAGTAAAGGAGAACCGGTACAAGCTATTTTTATTTTTGATAAAAATATCCTTTCTAAATTAGCAGATAAAAATGATGCAAGAATTAGCTTTATTCATCAACAACTTTTAAAGTTAAATGCCGAATTAGCAAAACTAGGCAGTAGTTTGTGGGTTTTTTATGGCGACCCATTACTCGTATTTAAAAATGAGCTACAAGCCAAAATGCCTGCCCATACTAGCATTGACAAAGTATATACCAACCACGATTATGAACCGAATGCCATTCAAAGAGATGCGGCAATCGGCGAATGGCTTCTGAGTCAAAAAAGTGAATTGTTAACTTTTAAAGACCAATGTATTTTCGAAAAAAAGGAGGTCGTAAAAGACGACGGCTTGCCATATACCGTTTTTACTGCCTATAAAAATAAATACTATAAAACTTTAACTGCAGAAAGTTTTAAATCATTCGACTGTCAAAAATATTTTACTAATTTTTATGCAAATAATGGCTTCCCGATTCCAAGTTTGGAAGAAATTGGTTTTGAATCAAGCCAAATAGTATTTCCACCAATCGAATTTGAATCTATTTTAAAAGAATACGCAAACACGCGTAATATTCCAAGTATTAAAGGAACCAGCAGAATTAGCGTACACCTGAGGTTTGGAACAGTTAGTATTCGCAAATTGGCAAAAGCTTCTTTTGGTAAAAGCGAAACATGGTTTAACGAATTGGTTTGGCGAGATTTTTATTTTCAAATTCTTTGGCATTTTCCCTATGTAGTTCATTCGGCATTCAAACCAAATTATAACCAAATTGAGTGGAGAAAAAACGAAGTCGAATTTGAAAAATGGTGCAATGGTCAAACTGGCTATCCTATTGTGGATGCAGGCATGCGAGAATTAAATGCTACCGGATTTATGCATAATAGAGTGCGCATGATTGTTGCAAGCTTTTTAACTAAACATTTATTAATAGATTGGCGCTGGGGCGAAGCCTATTTTGCTCAAAAATTAATAGACTTTGAATTATCTTCCAATAATGGAGGCTGGCAATGGGCTGCAGGCTGCGGTTGTGATGCAGCTCCTTATTTTCGAATCTTTAACCCTGCAGAACAAACCAAAAAGTTTGATCCTAAATTTAGCTATATTAAAAAATGGGTGCCAGAATTTCAAGAATTCCATTATCCTGCACCCATTGTCGACCATAAATTTGCAAGAGAAAGATGTTTGCAAACTTATAAAGATGGCTTACAAAAATTATAGACTCGAATTTTTGTAATCGTAAATTTTTAAGATTAATGCTTCGTATTTTTGCAAAATCACTTTTCTTTTCAAACTCAACTTTGGTGTCATTTCGCCAGCATCTATAGAAAACTCTTTAGGAAGCAATTCGAATTTTTTAATTTTTTCCCAATTTCCAAATCCTAAATTATATTTATCTACTTCTTTCTGAATTCTTCCCAAAATAACAGGATGCTCAACCATTGCTTGATCGCTTGTGTAATCAAGCCTTTTAAGCTTGCACCAATCTTTTAAAAATGGGAAACTTGGTACGATAAGCGCAGCAGGGAATCTTTCGTTTTCTCCTATCACCACTATTTGTTCGATAAATTTTGATTCTTTGAATTTATTTTCCATCACCCCTGGTGCAATATATTTTCCACCAGCTGTTTTAAAAATTTCTTTTTTACGATCAGTGATTTTTAAATATTTGTCTTGAACTAATACACCAATGTCTCCTGTATGAAACCATCCATCTGCATCTATTACCTCTGCAGTTGCCGCAGGATTCTTATAATAGCCTTGCATTACATTAGTACCCCTTACTAAAATTTCGCCGTCGGCTGCTAATTTCATTTCCACACCAGGAATAACTGGACCACATGTGCCAAAAAAATGTTTGTCAGAATCAATACCTGTCATGGTTACTACCGGTGAGGTTTCGGTTAATCCATAGCCTTGTAAAACTGGTATTTTAGCTGCCCAAAATACCCGAGCCAATCGATCTTGTAAGACTGCTCCACCAGAAGCAGCAGCCACAACATTGCCCCCAAATGCATCTCGCCATTTATTGAAAACGATTTTATTAGCAATTTTTAATTGGAATTCGTACCACCATCCATTTGCCCCATCATATTCATATTTCAATCCTAAGTTTAATGCCCAAAAAAACATAACCCTTTTGATGCCTTTTAAACCATTTCCTTTTTCTACAATTCGATCGTACACTTTTTCTAATAACCTAGGAACAGTGGTAAACATGTTTGGTTTAACTTCCAAAAAGTTTGCCGCAATTTTATCTAAAGATTCGGCGTAATAAATATTGGTTCCTTTACTTAAATACATATACACAATAATGCGTTCGTAAATATGTGATAATGGCAGGAAGCTCAATGAACGATAGGCTCCAGGAGGAATTAAAGGGCTTGCTGCAAATAAATTACTCAATAAATTTTGATGCGAAAGCATCACTCCCTTTGGATTACCCGTTGTGCCTGAAGTATAAATTAAAGTGAATAGATCGGTAGGTAAAACCGCTGATTGAAATTTTTCAATTAAAGATCTGTCTGAGCTATCTCCTAATAATGCAATGCTTTGCCAATGTTTATATGCAGGCGTTAGTTCAAAAGTATAGATAGCTTGCACACTTGGTGATTGCAGCAAGATGGCATTAATTTTTTCTGCTAATGCTTCGTTTTCTGCAAATACAATTTTAATTTCTGCATCATTTAAAATGTAAGTAATATCTGCTGCAGAAAGCGTTGGGTAAAGTGGCACATGTATGCCGCCAATTTGCATAACAGCAAAATCAACAATATTCCATTGCGGCCTATTAGCAGAAATAGTAGCTACCGTATCTCCTTTTTTTATCCCTAATTTCAACAAGCCTAAACTTAACTCATTTACGGCATTTGCAAATGCTTCGGTGGAGGTATGCGTCCATTCATTATTAACCTTGTAAGAAAAAATAGTTTTCCCTGCGTGTTCTTCTTGAATAAAGGTAAGGAAATCAAAAACCCTGGTTACTTTTTGCATAGTCGTTATTTAATCCAAGCATTAAATATTGTTTCTTGTGCAGGCGTTTGTTCTGTTAGCTTTTCTAGCTTAAATTTTACGTTATTACTTTTTGTTAAACTAAAACTAAATTTTTTAATCAGGCCATCTCTTGCTACCAATAAATCTATTGTATCTCCAGGCTTTTTATTTGCAGTTGACTTTATCATGTCGTCGGTGCGGTAATTGTCTACCGCAATTATTTCGTCGTTTACATTTAATCCAGCAGCATAAGCAGCACTCACATTCGAAATAGCAGTAACTATTAATTTTCCTGAAACGTTACTCGTATTGATTCCTAAATAAATTTCATTTTTCCCTGCGTTTAAATCCGTTATTTTTAAGCCTGCGGTTGCTGCAATAGCAGTAAAGTCGATTGGTGTAAGGCCATCAATGTAATTTGCATAAAATGAATCTAGGTTTTGTCCGGTGTATTTCTCTAAAGCTGATTTAAACTCTTCGTCTGTATAACCTGCCGATTTCCCATCTTCGCATTTAGCATACATGTATTTCATCACATCATCTATACTTTGGGTGCCATTGCTATTTTTAATGATCGCTAAATTTAACATCAAGGCAATTACACTGCCCTTATCATAATAAGAAACTTGATTGTTTCCGGAGTTTTCGTTGCGACGATAAAATTTAATCCAAGCATCAAAACTCGACTCGCTTAAAGATTGCACTTTAGCGCCCGGTAAATTAGCCAGTGCCGTAAATTCGTTTGCAATTACTTCTAAATATTTTTCGGCCGTTAAATGCTTTGTTCTACGCACAATCCAATTATCGTAAAATGCAGTGAAGCCCTCTGCTACCCAAAGCATTCGGGTATAATTTTCTTCGTCATAATTAAATGGGCCTAAAGCAATGGGTCTTAATCTTTTCACATTCCACAAATGAAAATATTCGTGTGCGACCAAACTTAAAAATCCATTATAGGTAGCCTCTGCTGCATAGGCATTGCGTTGCATTTGCAAAGTAGTGGAATTTAAATGTTCTAATCCGCCGCCGCCTGCATTTACATTATGCACAATGAAAACATAATTTTTACAAGGATGTGTTCCGAAAACGCTTTTTTCCTCTTCGATTATTTTCGTAAAATCTTTTTTTATTTTTTCGCTATCGTAATTACCTTGACCTACCATTGCTACTTCGTGCGGAATACCTAAAACCTCAAATGAAATAATATCTTGATTGCCAATTTCTATCGGCGCATCTGCAAGCATGTCGTAATTAGGAGCGGTTAATTCGAATGGATTAGCAGCGCTTTTAGCTAAGCTGCAAGATATTTTTTTCCAGTTTGCATTAGGCGTAATTTTTAGCTGAATAGGCGCTTCTTTCAAACCTTCTGCATACATAAAAATAGAACTGCCATTCAAGTAAGCGTGCGCATCGTCAATAAAACTGGTACGAACGGTTAATTCAAAAGCATACACCCTATACTGAAAAACAACTTCTGAATTTTTTCCTGCCTTTACGCGCCAAGTATTTTTGTTAATTTTTTCACAAAACAAACTTTCGTTTTTGGAATTAGTAGCCGCTACACCTTCTACATTTCTAGCAAACTCTCTAACTAAATAAGAGCCTGGAGCCCAAACTGGCATTTTAAAATCAATACTTTCTTTATCGTTTTGATGGATTGTTAGTTTAACATCCACATAATGCGCTTGCGCTTGACTAAAAGTTAATTCATAATTTACCTTAGGATTAATTGCGCTTGCTAACATAGACATAAATAAAAAGCTTAATAATAGACTAACTCGTTTCATTTGAAATTAATTTAAAAACAAGTATAATTAAAATAAAGCTTTAATTAAAATGGGACTATTACCACTTTTCGATATAGGCTGGAGGCATGTTTACCATAATAGATTGGCCTAATTCACCAAGCTTAATCACAAATCGATGTGCAGATTTCAACTCCACTAATTCCCCTATTAAGCCAATCATTGGCCCAGCAGTGACTCTTACGCGTGCACCGGTTGAGAATACATCTGAGCTAACTTCTAAATCAATTTCGTTTGCTAGTAGTCGTTTAATTTGTTCGATGACTTCTGCGCGAATAACAGCAGGCTTTCCATTGTAACGGATATATTTTACGACTCCTTGTACGGATAAAACGGTATCGTGATCTGCTGGCGAAATACAAACAAATAAATAAGAATTAAACAATGGCATGTCAACCCACTTTTTTCTATCAGACCAAATGCGAAGTTTTTTAACCTGAGGAAAATAAACGGTAATGGCTCTTTTACGAAGTTCTTCTGCTACTTTTTGCTCTGCTCTTGGATTGGTATACACCACCCGCCACTCTTGAACGATTTCTGCCATCATTAATAATTTATGCAAATATTAACAATTTTTTGGCAAACTAAAAAGGTTTAGTCAAGCTGGTGCTTTCGTCGCCTGTTTGATAAGGCAAATAAGTAATGATGAATTGCAGCATTTCGTCTTTTGTACTCATGCTCCCATTTCTATCGCCCACCCATTTTGGAGGGCTGTTAGGGTTATTAGGGTTAGCGCTGGTATTGTCAAAAGTAGCTTCAACAAAAATGGTGCTACCTTTTTTAAGCACCAACATTTTTTGAAATGTATAAAAGTATTGCCACCTAAAATCCCATTTTGGAATTCGAATTAAATTAATTTTTTTATTATCTGGTGTAATGGCATAAGCAACAAATTCTTTTCCTAATAAATGCATATGAGGATTAATGGTCAATAAAGACATGTCCTCTTGTAATGTATAGCGTGTATAAAAAGTTTTAATGGAATCGGGTGGGATCATTAGTGCTGGGGTAATTTTAGACAAGCCATAATTCCCTAACTGAAATTCTTTTATCCTTCTTTTTGGCGCTTCTTTAGCAAAGAAAATATTAAAAGTAGATTGATCATAAAGGTCTATGGGTGTTGGCCCATAATGAATATCATAAAGCAAAATTGCTCCTTTTCGTTTCATTTCAAAACCGCCTATACCCTCGGGATATAGTGCAGGCGTTACTCCTGGTAAGTAATTAGTAACCGATGGAATTCTTAAAGGAAATGATCCATCATCGTTGGTAATTTTTAGTTTATCCCATGCCACCGCTAAACTACCTTCGTAATTGGGCACCATCCATTCTCCATCCCATACATTTTTCTTTTGATGATCGTCATATACAACCATGTAGCCATTCACATGGTGAATGATTTTTCTATTACCCGGAACAAATTCAATTGTTTTAACATATTGATTTTTAGGAATCTCAAACGGAATCTTCATGATCCAATAATGATCTTTATTATCTCCTTTTAATAAATATTTTTTAGGCATCTTGAGTACTAAATCTGGTTTAGCAATTTGAGAGCCTTTTGGAAAAACGGGGAAGTTTGGTTTCCCTTTTGCGCTACCTTCTTTTGCTCCTTGTTTTAGCCAAGCAGTTATTATTTTTTTATCATACTCGCTTAAAATCATTTCTCCTACAAAGTGCGAATAGCTTGCATCTGCAGGCCAAGGTGGCATAATTCCTAAGCTTACCACTTTTTCAATCGTTTTCTTTTTACGATATACTTCTTGGTAATTGGTTAATGGGAATGGACCCGATTCTCCAGGTCGGTGACAATTGCTACAATTCTTATAAATGATAGGAGCAACATGTTCGTTGAAAGAAATTGCTGCAGGCAATTGTATTATTGAGCTGTCATTAGATTGAGTAATATTTAATGCCTGCTTATTCGATTCTTGCGAACAAGCGAAAATAAATATGCTTACAAAAAATAATACGAATCTGTTTTTCATCTTTCAATAAAACAACCTACTGCCTTTGTTTTACTAATTTTAACTGCTTGTTTTTTCAATACCGAATTTATGGCATCCTTTAAATAATTACTTGTGGGTGCTGCTGTTAATTGTGTAAGCGCTGTCGCCCAATTATCAATGGCCCCTTGGTAAACCACTTCAGATTTTTCGTTAAGCAAAACGGCCTCTGGTGTTGTTGTAGCTTTAAATTGATCACTAAAATAATAACCAGTGTCTACTAATAAAGGCAAGCCTAAAGGAAACCTATTCGCATAAAATCCGATGGCTGCCGAATCAAATAACTGACCAGATATAACTGCATAAAATCGCAATCCCGAATCTGCAAATTGCGCTTGCAATTGATTAATCGTTAAGGTATAATTTTCGCTCAATGGACATTCTGGTGCTAAAAATACATAAAGCGATCCTCTGCTTCCATTCATGGTATCTAACATAAAAGCTTTATGATCGAAAGTTTGGAATACCTTTTTTTCTTTTTTACAAGAAAGCATTACAACACTTATCAATAGTAAGCATACTATTACCTTATTTAAGTTTTTCATTATTTTCATGTCTTTCTTTATCTCTATTTGTTTTTTTGGCTAAATTTTTATCGAGTGCATCGGTTAAATCTACGCCGGTTTGATTGGCTAAGCAAATAATCACAAATAAAACATCGGCTAATTCGTCGGCTAAATTTATTTCTTCTTCTTTATTTTTAAAAGATTGTTCTCCGTATTTTCTAGCAATAATTCTAGCTACCTCGCCTACTTCTTCTGTTAAAATAGCCATATTGGTTAACTCGTTGAAATACCTAATTCCATTTGTTTTGATCCATTGATCAACTAAATTTTGTGCTTCTTTTATTTCCATATTAATGTCTTTCTTTATCGTTGGTATTCATGATAATTATTACAGGACCATTGTTGCTCAATTGCAATGCTATTTCTGCACCAAATACATCTGTTTTTTGTGCAATTGCATCTATTGAACTATCTGCGATTATCTTCGTTTGCCATAATACTAAGGTAGCTTTCGTATCTAGGAATTGCAATAATTCCTTTTTCGTAAGCTTCTTTTACTGCGCAATTGGGCTCGTTGAGGTGTTTGCAATTATGAAATTTGCAGCGACTCATTACTTTTTTCATTTCTGGAAAATAATGCGCTAATTCTTCGTCGGGAATATCTACCACCCCTAATTCTCTAATACCCGGTGTGTCGATAATATACCCTCCCATTTCTAATGGGTGCATTTCTGCAAATGTTGTTGTATGAATTCCTTTTTCGGAAGCGGCAGAAATAGTAGAGGTGCGAATAATAGCACTAGGAATTAATTGATTAATAAGCGTCGATTTTCCGACACCCGAATGCCCCGAAAGCAAAGAGGTTTGGCCAGCAATTTGCAATTTTAAATCTGCTAGCCCAATTGATTTCAAAGCAGAAATTTTTCGACAGGCATAGCCAATTTTTTCATACAACTCAATTACCTCTTCTAAAAAAGCAAGGTCTTCTTCGTCGTATTGATCTACTTTATTGAATAATAAAACAACCGGAATATGATAAGCTTCTGCCGTTACTAAAAAACGATCGATGAAACCAAATGAAGTGCGTGGTTTGCTCAATGTAACAACCAATAAAGCTTGGTCTATATTTGAGGCAATAATCTGTGTTTGTTTTGATAAATTAATAGACTTGCGAATGATGTAGTTTTTTCTTTCGGCTAAATCGTAAATTAAACCAGTTCTGGCCTCAGATTCTTCGTCTATTTCCACACTTACATTGTCACCAACAGCAATTGGATTAGTTGTTTTAATTCCTTTGATTCTAAACTTGCCTTTAATTCTACAATCTAGTAAAGTGCCATCCTCTAATTGAACATGGTACCAACTGCCGGTAGATTTAATGACTAATCCTTTCAAAATTATTTATTTAAAATATTGCTTTTGCAATTTGTAATGTTGGCTCGGCATTGCCCATGGTATAATAGTGCAATACTGGCGCTCCTGCTTCAATCAAACCTTTTGATTGATGAATTAACCAATCTACCCCAACTTTTTTTACATCAGCATCTGTTTTACATTGATTAATTGCTTCCGACAAATCGCTTGGAATGTCAATATTAAAGATTTTTGGTAAATTAATTAATTGTTTTTTACCTGTAATTGCTTTTAAACCTGGAACAATGGGTACATGAATACCACTGGCTCTGCATTGTGCAACAAAATCTATATATTTTTGATTATCAAAAAACATTTGGGTAACAATAAATTCTGCCCCTAAATCGATTTTGTTCTTCAAGTAAGCCATATCGGTTTTCATGTTTGGTGCTTCGAAATGTTTTTCGGGATAACCTGCCACGCCAATACAAAAATCTGTTGCCGTAGAAAGTTCTCCTTCTTCGTGCATGTAAACACCATTATTTAAATCACTCACTTGTTTTAATAACTCGGAGGCATATGCATGACCACCTGGCGTTGGAATAAAATTGGGTTCCGCTTTGCGCGAATCTCCTCTTAACACCAACACATTATCGATTCCTAAAAAATCTAATTCGATTAAAGCGTTTTCTGTTTCTTCTTTGGTAAATCCTCCACATATTAAGTGTGGCACAGCATCTACTTTGTAACGATGCATAATAGCAGCGCAAATAGCAACTGTACCTGGCCTTTTTCGGTAGGCTACTTTTTCTAATAAGCCGTTTTCTCTTTGCTTATAAATAAAATCTTCGCGATGATAAGTGACATCTATAAATGGTGGATTGAATTCCATCAGTGGATCAATGGTGTCAAAAATCGACTGAATACCTTTACCTTTTAATGGTGGTAAAAGCTCGAAAGAAAACAAAGTTTTCTTTGCGTTTTTAATATGCTCTATTACTTTCATTTGTTATAAATTAATATGCCAAGTTTGGCGCTAACCATCTTTCTGTTTCTGCTAATGTTAAACCTTTTCTTTCGGCATAATCAATTACTTGATCTTTACCAATTTTTCCTAAACCAAAATACCTTGCTTGAGGATGTGCGAAATAAAATCCGCTTACTGCTGCCGTTGGATACATGGCAAAGTTTTCGGTAAGATGAATACCTGTGTTTGCTTCAACGGATAACAAATCGAAGAGTGTTCTTTTTTCGGTATGGTCTGGACAGGCCGGATAACCTGGCGCCGGACGAATTCCCGTATATTTCTCTTTGATTAATTCTTCGTTAGATAAAGTTTCATTTTTCGCATAAGCCCAAATGTCTTTTCTAACAATTTGATGCAATCTTTCTGCAAAAGCTTCGGCTAAACGATCGGCCAATGCTTTCACCATAATTGAATTATAGTCGTCGTGGTTTTTTTCAAATTCTTCGACCATTTTTTCTATGCCAATGCCGGTAGTAACCGCAAAGGCACCGAAATAATCTTGCTTAGCACTTTCTTTAGGTGCCACAAAATCTGATAAAGCGTAATAAGGGGTAAGGTCGGCCTTTTCCGCTTGTTGACGAAGTGTGTGAATTTTTGCAATAGTTGAATTACGATTTTCATCTGCGTAAATTTCGATATCATCACCAAGGCTATTGGCAGGGAAAAATCCAGCAACACCTTTTGCCGTTAATAATTTTTCATCAATGATTTTTTTCAATAGCACATTTGCATCATCGAATAATTTTTTAGCTTCTATGCCAACATATTCGTCGTTGAAAATTTTTGGATAGCTCCCCCTTAATTCCCATGTGTGGAAGAAAGGTGTCCAATCTATATATTGCGCTAATTCATTTAAATCAAAATTATCAAATACTTGCACCCCCAATGCTGCCGGTTTTACAGGCGTTTCGTTTGCCCAATCAATTGGCAACTTTCTTGCACGCGCATCGGCAATTGGCTTAACTATTTTAGTAGTCGCCTTTGCTAAATATTCGATATTTGTTTTTTCGTAATCGGCTGCAATTTCTGCAATGTAATTTTTACGCGTTTCTTTATTCAATAAATTACTTACCACTGTAACAGATCGGCTTGCATCTAAAACATGCACTACTGGGCCTGCATAGTTTGGATTAATTTTAACAACCGTATGAATTCTAGAAGTAGTTGCTCCACCAATAATTAATGGCGTGTTTAACCCTTCTCTTTCCATTTCTTTTGCAAAATGAACCATCTCATCTAATGATGGCGTAATCAATCCACTTAAACCAATAATATCTACTTGATGCTTTTTAGCTTCTTCTAAAATTTTAGAAGCCGGCACCATTACCCCCAAATCAATTACTTCGTAATTATTACAAGCCAATACCACGCCGACAATATTTTTTCCAATATCGTGTACATCGCCTTTTACGGTTGCCAATAAAACCTTGCCTTGCGAAGAACTTTGAGATAAATTAGGGTTGGCCAATTTTTCTGCCTCAATGAATGGTAATAAATAAGCCACGGCCTTTTTCATCACCCTTGCGCTTTTAACAACTTGTGGTAAAAACATTTTTCCCGCACCAAATAAATCACCCACCACATTCATGCCATCCATTAAAGGACCTTCAATTACTTGTATGGGTCTTTCAAAAATTTGTCGCGCCTCTTCTACATCTTCATCTAAAAACTCAATGATGCCTTTGACTAAGGAATGCGTTAAACGCTCTTGGACTGTGCCTTTGCGCCACTGCTGTTCTTCTTTTGTAACTTCTTTACTCTTCCCTTTTAGTTGTTCTGCAAAATTAACAAGGCGTTCTGTTGCATCTGGATTTCTATTCAACAAAACATCTTCTACTAACACGAGTAAATCTTTTGGAATTTCTTCGTAAACTTCGAGCATACCTGCATTTACAATACCCATATCGAGGCCCGCTTGAATGGCATGATATAAAAAGGCCGAGTGCATAGCTTCTCTAACAATATTGTTTCCTCTAAATGAAAAAGAAATATTACTTACGCCGCCGCTTACTTTTGCTAAGGGTAAATTCTGCTTAATCCATTTGGTTGCTTTGATAAAATCTACCGCATAATTATTATGTTCTTCTAATCCCGTTGCAACTGTTAAAATATTTGGATCAAAAATAATATCCTGCGCAGCAAAACCGACAATATTAGTTAAGATATCGTAAGACCTTTTACAGATTTCAATTCTTCTTTCGTAAGAATCCGCTTGTCCTTTTTCATCGAATGCCATTACTACCATGGCTGCGCCATAGCTTTTTACTTTATGTGCATAAGCAATAAAATTTTCTTCCCCTTCTTTTAAAGAAATAGAATTAACAATTGCTTTTCCCTGTACGCATTTTAAACCTGCTTCAATAACCGACCATTTAGAGGAATCAATCATGATAGGCAATTTGGCAATATCGGGTTCGGACGCAATTAAATTTAAAAATTTCACCATAGCTGCTTCGGAGTCGAGCATACCTTCGTCCATGTTTACATCTATGATTTGCGCACCACCTTCTACTTGTTGTCTGGCAACAGCCAATGCAGCATCAAAATCGCCCGCTAAAATTAATTTAGCAAATTTAGGCGAGCCCGTTACATTGGTTCGCTCGCCAATGTTTACAAAATTAGTTATCGGCGTTAATACCAAAGGCTCCAATCCACTTAATCTTGTGTAAGGTTCTTGTTTTTTTATTTCGCGAGGTTTTGCTTTTCCCGCTTCAATAGCAATGGCACGAATATGATCTGGTGTGGTTCCGCAACAACCTCCAACAATATTTAAAAATCCGCTTTCCACAAAATCTTGGATGTGTACACACATTTTTTCTGGACTTTCGTCGTATTCTCCAAACTCATTAGGTAAGCCCGCATTTGGATAAGCGCTTACATATACTTCTGCTTTGTTGGCTAACTCTTCAATATAAGGGCGCATTTCTTTTGCACCTAAAGCGCAGTTTAATCCGATACTTAATAAATCAATATGCGTAACAGAATTTAAAAACGCTTCGGTTGTTTGTCCAGATAAAATTCTACCACTGGCATCGGTGATGGTTCCCGAAATCATCACAGGAATTTTTTTGCCACTTGTTTTTGCATAGGCATCTATGGCAAACAAACAGGCTTTGGCATTTAATGTATCGGTAATGGTTTCAATTAAAATAACATCAGACCCACCATCCATTAATCCTTTAATTTGTTCGGCATAAGTTGCCGCTAACTCGTCGAAAAGCATCGCTCTAAAACCAGGATCGTTTACATCTGGAGATAAAGAAAGTGTGCGCGTAGTTGGACCAATTGCACCTGCTACAAATCTAGGTTTGCTTGGATCTAATTTTGTAAATTCGTCTGCTGCTGCTCTGGCAATTTTAGCCCCTTCGAAATTGAGTTCATAAACCAATTCGGGCATTTGATAATCTTCTAATGAAATTGAATTACAACTAAAAGTATTGGTTTCGATGATATCTGCACCAGCTGCTAAATATTCTTTATGAATAGCTAAAATAATATCTGGTCTGATTAAATTTAATAAATCATTATTCCCCTTTAAATCACAAGGGTGATTAGCAAATCTAACACCTCTAAAATCTTTTTCTTCTAATTTATAGCGTTGAATCATGGTGCCCATGGCGCCATCTAACACTAAAATTCTTTTACTAAGTTCTTTTCTAATCGTTGACATAAACAAATAAATTAACCCAATGGGCGTATTTTGTATTGCTTATCTGAAAACCAGGGAGCTGATATTCCTTATCGTTCTCGAATGTCGAGTAGATTTTAGCACCTTGTTAGCACAGGTTGCTAAGACATCGTAGGGTCTAGTCCCTCCGTCTTTCTTGATAAGCAAGGCAAAGTAAAGGATTTTATGATTGAAATACAAGAAAATAGCAAAAATTAGGCTAGCCGCTTAGTCATAGTAGCATCAATGATATCGAATAGCTGCTGCGGCTTCAGGTTTCTCCAATTAAAATCGTCGAAATCGCCACCAAAAGAAATATAATAATCGATATTGGCTCGTTTAAATTCTTCGATTACATGTTCCCTGAAATTGATTGCCGCTATCCATCCATCTTCAATTTCCTGAAACCATTCTTCGTAGTAGCAGTCGTCGGAGCAATGAAAATTTAAAATATTTTCGCCTAATAAAATAAATTTATTGATGCCTTGCTCCACTAGTAATTCAATAATTTCTCTTTTCAAAAACATGATGTCGTTGGTAATGCAATCGTTCCATTCTCCGATAAACTCTATGATTGCAAAATTTTTATCGTAATCGACATAAACTATTTTGAGGTATAGCGTTGGCGAACCAAAAAAATCCCATTGAGGATGAATGTAAAAATTATAAATGGTTTCTGAAAACTCAAATTCGCTGTATTCCTTTCCATAATAGGGAGAGCGGTCGTCTTCTGCCGAATTATAATCGTCTCTCCATTTGTAAAAAGGTTCTATATCGTGCATGTTATTTTTTTATAAATGATTCCATTGCTTTTCTTACATTACCATGTAAAGCAATTAATTCATTCGCTAATTTTTCGTCAATGTTTAATTCGTCCATGAGCATTTTTGCGCCGCGGTGAATTAATTTATTGTTTGATAATTGCATGTCGACCATTTTATTTCCTTTCACTCTTCCCATTCGAATCATACAAGCGGTACTAATCATATTTAAAATCATTTTTTGTGCCGTGCCCGATTTCATGCGCGTACTCCCCGTTACATATTCGGGACCAACCAAAACTTCTATAGGAAATTCGGCTGCGTGGGCAACTGCCGATCCTGCATTACACACAATTGCGCCAGTGGTGATGCCTGCTTGTCTTGCAGCGCTTAATCCACCTACCACATAGGGCGTACTGCCAGATGCTGCAATGCCAATCAAACAATCATTGTTTGTAATTTGGTATTCTTGTAAGTCTTTCCAGGCTTGAGTTGTATCGTCTTCTGCAAATTCAACCGCTTTTCGAATGGCGGTATCTCCTCCTGCTATAATTCCAATTACAATTCCATGTGCAACACCAAATGTTGGCGGTATTTCTGAAGCATCTACAACTCCTAGCCTGCCACTGGTTCCTGCACCAATATAAAACAGCCTGCCCCCTAATTGCAACTTTGGATAAACTGCTGCTATTAAACGCTCAACGCTAGGTAATACAGTATGTACAGCCAATGCAACTTTTTGATCCTCTGCGTTAATATTGCTAATTATTTCTGCAATCGATTTGTTTTCTAATTGTTCGTAAATAGATGATTGCTCCGTAATTTTCTCCATATGATTGAATATTGAGGATGATAGCCTTATTAAAAATACAAATTAACTATATTCGTATCGTAATTGAAAACAAATATTCAATTGTCGAAAAATAATTTGCTCATGCGTCATAAAAGAAGATTTAATTTTGCTCAACCTATTTTTTTTAGCCTATTACTCCTCATAGGCATGTTTTTAGGATTCAGATTTCATGTCGAAATAGGCAGCCTTTTACATAGCAAAACAGGCAATAAAATTGATCAAGTTTTTAACCTTGTGGATAAAAAATATGTTGACACCGTTGATTTAAAAAAATTAGAAAGCGAAACCATTGAAGGTATGTTGTCGCAGCTCGACCCACACAGCGTATACATTCCAGCCGAAGACGTAAAAAAATCAAACGAAGATTTAGAAGGAAATTTTGAAGGTATAGGCGTAGAATTTTTTATCGTGAAAGATACCATTTACATAGTATCTGTTATACCAGGTGGACCATCAGAAAAACTAGGAATTAAAGCCGGTGATAAAATTATAAAAGTTGATGGTAAAATAGTAGCTGGTAAAAAAATTAAGAATGCCGAGGTAACTGGTTCGCTTCGTGGACCCAGTAATTCATTTGTTAAAATTAGTGTGAAACGTATTGGTATTGCATCGTTAATCGATTTTAATATTCAAAGAGGCAATGTTCCCTTAAACAGTTTAGATGCAGCATACATGGCCGCTCCAGGCATTGGATATATTAAAATAAATACTTTTGCAGCCACTACCTACGACGAATTTTTTGAAGGTATTACCAAGCTAAAAAAACAAGGATTAAAAAGTTTGATTTTAGATTTAAGAGGTAATCCAGGCGGCTACCTCAGTGCGGCCATAATGATAGCCGATGAATTTTTAACCGCCAATAAATTGATTGTTTACACCGAAGGAAAATCTTCCCCTAAAAAAGAAGACTTTGCCAC
>CAIMAP010000165.1 GCA_903838995.1 uncultured bacterium
GATGACATTACAGCAGGTGAATACTTAGAGGAACGCTTAAGAGAAATTGGTTTAAAATAAACCTTAATTCCATTGTTTCTAGCCCCTAATTGCTGAGCACTTCTTCTAATACTACATGCGATTGTAAACCCTTGAAACCTTCTAGGTGATACTGATAGTAGGCAATGAGCGCTTGTAAAAATTTCTTTCTTTCTTCCGAACTTAAATGCAATTGTGCAGCCTGTTCGAAATTATTTTGCATGAGTTGTTTTAAAAATTCGGTATTTTCTTTTTCCATATAAACCGGATGCGAAGGAATCCCGTTTACAAATACCCCATTTTTTACATCAAAATAATTATCGCTGACTTTGATAGCATGTGCTGGATAAATTCCTAAAAATTTGGAAAAGCACAACATAAAAAACAAATGAAAATTGGCCAAAGGCGCCTGCGTTAAATCTAACAGTTGAATAGATTGAAAAGCAAACTCGAATAAATCTTCGTCGGTATTACTTTCTTTTAAAGTCACATAAAGCAACTCGCAAATAAAAATAGCCAAAGAAGTTTTAACAATATGATATGGAATTTCGGATAATATGGGGTCGTTTTTAAGCTCTGCAATACTTTGTAAACCCCCATTTGGCTTATGATACACCACCATGTCGAGTAAATGCAAAGGCTGCAACATCGACATTTTAATTTTCGTTTTATTTTTTCTAACGCCTTTTAATAAATACGATTGCGTACCAAACTTTTCGGTTAGTACATGTACAATTAAACTCGTTTCGGAATAATTAAATGTTTTTAATACAATGCCTCTGGTTTTATGAAGCATCTTAATGTATCACTAGAATTTTTTTCACCATGGTTTCTACTCCAAAATCGTCGGTTGCCAATACCAAGTAAACACCAGTACTCACTTTTTCGGCAGCAAAATTTTTGCCATCCCAGTTAGCCTGACCACCATTAGCAAATGTCCTGAATACTAACTTACCATTGATGTCGGTAATTTTTACTTCTGCATTATTGACCAAGCCTTGAATAGCAATGATGCCTTCGTAATTTTCTTTGACTGGATTAGGGAAAACTTTTACTTGATCGAGGTTGACTTCGTATCCTTTGGTTGCATCGCTTCGATAAGAAACGATACCGTTGTCGGTTGCGAAATACACAATTCCGTTTTCACCATTAATAGCAATATCATTGATTTTATTAGCTAATAGCGGGCTGTTGCTGGTATTGAAATAATGAATTTGTTTAGCGCCATCATCCGAAAACAACCAAGCACCATTTTTAGTGCCCATCCATTTTCTATTGGCGCCATCTACTTTAATGCAAGTAACTGTTTCGGATGCTAATAAATATTGTACAAATTCTCCATCGACTACTCGAACTGGTTGCGCATCGATGTCTGCACCAAATTGCAAAATGGCAGATGGATTATAAAATACCACCACGCCTGCATTTGTTCCAACCCATATGCGGCCATCTAAATCTTCGGTTATGGCAAATACTTCGGTGGCATCTTTTGGTAAATTACCAGCGCCTTGGCCAGCAGTTAATTTCTTATACACTACTTTTCCATTTGTACTTTCTTTAAAAACCAAAATGGCATTGCTTGCTGGAATCACCACCCACTTTTGATCGTTGCGATCAATAGTAATATCGGCTACATATTTAAGCTCTCCGAACACGCCCGGAAATTCAAAATTTTGCCAAGTGCCATTTGCTTTTTTAACCGAAATTGGTTTTTCGGCCCAATGGTTAGCCACCCATAATTGATTTTTACTATCAATGGCCATGCCCGAAACGCGGTACTGGCCGTCGTTTCCGAGTGCCTCGCCTAAAGTGGAATTATGATAACTATAATTTTTTACGAACTCATTATTCTCAAACTCTAACAAACCTTTCCATAAAGTTCCATAATATTCTTTATTCAATTTATTATCAAAAACAACCGAAGTGAAATCGTAAAACGAATCCATTACTGGATAATTTAAATAATTATAATTGCGCCAAACACCTTTATCGTAAGTGTAAATTCCATTACGAATAAATTTATTGGTATAATTATCGCCAACAGAACCCGAAGCAACAATGAGCTTGCCGTTTTTAATAGCTAATCTTCTAGCGCTTACATTATAGGGGCCATTGGGCACATAAGTTGCGGCATAGGGTTTATTTACGCCATCATACTTAGCCAAGCCTTTATAAAAATCGGCAATCCATAATTGTCCTTTTTTATCGTACCTCGCTGCGCGCACCGATGGGACATAATTGGGTGAAGTATAAATATCAATTGGAATTAAATTTTCATCGTATACCGTTACGCCAATTTCATTTACAATTAATAAATGATTGGCATCACTCATTAATCTTTTAGCGCCCCCTTGATAAATTACCGAAGGCATTTGCCATACTTGTCCAATATAAATTAGGGTTTTACCATTTATATAGGCTGCTAATTTTCCAGCAAATACGGCCATTAATGTGGCCGCTTTTCCGGTTGGTATACTGTCTGTAATGTTGTGTTTACGCCAGTTTTGATAGTTTGCTAAATTAGTGTTGCTATAATCTGCTTCTAAAATTCCACTATCGGTTGCTGCATATAACTTGCCATTTAAGACCGCCATATTATACACCGCTAAATTACTTCCGTTGTTTCCTAAATAATAAGTGTCTTTTACTTCTAGCTTAGCAATATCATATAACACTGTTGCAAATCCACAATTAATATAAGCGATACCATCAATCACATCGATGGAATTAATCACTTTTAAACCAACAATGCTTTTCTTTAAAATATCGTTGACATTAATAATGGTGTTTGTTTTGATGATATCGATATTGGTATTTTTATAACCAATAATGACTGCATCATTTTGAGGATCGTAGGCTGCACAAGAAATTTCTACTTCGGTTAAACCATCTAATTTAGATAGCACGCTTAAACTCGAATCTTTGGTGTCTAAATTAAAAACTCCAAAATTGGATACAACCGTTAAATGTTGTTTAGTTTCGAAGACATCGATTGCCTGCGCATATGCCATGTGGGTTTGCCAACTGCCAATACTTAAACTTTGCGACCAAGTATGGCCAGCAGTAATCAACAACACAACAAAGGCAAACAATTTCTTCATGAAAAGCCAGATTAGAATTAAATAACAAAAATACAACAGATTTATTATAAAAAGCCGAAAAAATACTCCGAAAATGGATTTTAGAACCGCCTTAAACTACTAATTGTGCTAAAAAAATTGCATTTTGCAACAATTTTTAAATGCTATTCTATCGAATAGCCAAAAGCTTGTGATAATGTGGTCTAAATTTGCCGATTTAATTTTGAGAAGAAGATTAATAATGCTGATTATCAGCTTATTAATAACATCTTTTATGCTTTACAAAGGCAAAGACGTGGAATTGTCTTTTGCAGGCGCTAAAGTATTGCCAATCAATGCGCCTTCTTTTGTAGCCTACGAAAACTTTAAACAGCAATATGGCGAAGATGGTACCGTATTAGTAATTGGCTTACAATCCGATAAATTATTCGAGCAACATTTTTTAAATGACTGGCAAAAACTATCCAATGATTTAAAACAAATAACCGGCATAACCAATGTGCTTTCGATCAGTCATGCTTTCAATTTAAAGAAAGATACTAGCAATGCGCAATTCATAGTAGAAAAAATAATGACTGCACCGGCTAAAAATCAATTGGCTGCCGATAGCATTCAACAAAAATTTTATTCGCTGCCATTTTACGAAGGCCTGTTAATTAACAAAAAAACGAAAGCCACACTGATAGCTGTCAATTTTTCGAAAGAAACTTTAAATACGAGTAAGCGTGCTGGTGTGTTGAAAGAAATTGTAGCCTTAACATCTGGCTTCGAAGCTAAACACCAAGTAAAATTGCACCTCTCGGGATTACCTTATATTAGAACAGTTGTTTCTAATAAAATTGCAGGTGAATTTAAATTATTCTTAGCCTTAGCCGTTTTGATTACGGCGGTTATTTTATTAATATTCTTTAGATCACTGTCTGCTGTTATTTTTCCCTTAATTGTAGTTGGTATTGGTGTAGTACTTTCTTTAGGCACGCTGGTTTTATTTGGTTATAAAATAAC
>CAIMAP010000166.1 GCA_903838995.1 uncultured bacterium
AAGTTATGGCTGTGCCATGAACTTTGCCGATTCGGAAGTGGTTGCATCTATCATGTTAGCAATGGGATTTCAAACAACTTCAGATTATAAAGAAGCCGATGTTGTTTTTATCAATACCTGTTCTATTCGCGAAAATGCGGAGCAAAGAATTCGTAAAAGATTAACCGACTTTAGGGCACAAAAAATTGCCAAGCCAAGCACCATTGTTGGTGTATTGGGTTGCATGGCGGAAAGACTAAAAGCTAAATTTATTGAAGAAGAAAAATTAGTTGATTTGGTTATTGGTCCAGATGCTTATAGAGATTTGCCATTATTATTATCTCAAGCAGATGATGGTCAAAAAGCAATCAATGTATTATTATCTAGAGAAGAAACTTACGCAGACATTACGCCACTTAGATTAAATACGAATGGAGTAAATGCTTATGTTTCTATTATGCGTGGTTGTGATAATATGTGTTCCTTCTGTGTGGTCCCATTTACAAGGGGTAGAGAGCGAAGCAGAAATGTGAATTCGATTCTTGAAGAAGTAGCCGATTTGTTTTCGAAAGGATATCGCGAAGTAGTTTTATTAGGACAAAATGTAGATTCTTACAAATGGGTAGATGAATCTACGCAACAGCTTACCAATTTTGCATCTTTATTAGCGCTTGTTGCAAAGGTAAATCCATTAATGCGTGTTCGATTTTCTACCTCACATCCAAAAGATATTACCGACGAAGTTTTACAAACCATTGCCGATCATGCAAATATTTGTAATTCAATTCATTTACCTGTTCAATCTGGAAGCACCACTGTTTTAGATAGAATGAATAGAAATTATTCGAGAGAATGGTATTTAAACAGGATTGATGCTATTAGAAGAATTATTCCTGGCTGCGCTATTTCGACCGATATTATCACTGGTTTTTGTGGCGAAACAGCAGATGAATTTGAGGATACTTTGAGCATGATGGCGCTTGTAAAATTTAATTACGCTTATCAATTCTCTTATTCTGAAAGGCCTGGAACGCCTGCAGCAAAGAAAATGAAGGATGACATTGATGATGTTACCAAAGCGACAAGACTAGACCAAGTGATTGCTTTACAAAGGGGGCATAGCTTAGAAAAATTAAAAGAATTTGTAGGACAAACGCATGAAGTTTTAATTGAAGGATTTTCTAAAAAATCTGCGAATGATTTTGCCGGAAAAAACGATCAAAATGCAGTGGTTGTTTTTCCTGTAGTAGATTTATATAAAAAAGGAGATTACGTCCAAGTACTAATTGAAAGTTGCACATCGGCAACGCTGATTGGTAAAATTGTAAAAAATTAATAAATGGAATTACAAGTAATAAAAAATAGATTTGGAATAATTGGCAATTCGCCATTATTGAATAGAGCAATAGACATTGCAACACAAGTTGCGCCTACCGATATTTCTGTTTTAATTACCGGAGAAAGTGGTAGTGGAAAAGAAGTTTTTTCTCAAATAATTCATCAATTAAGTGCGCGTAAGCACGGTCCATTTATTGCGGTTAACTGCGGCGCAATACCAGAGGGCACAATAGATTCGGAGCTTTTTGGTCACGAAAAAGGTTCTTTCACCGGGGCGCACGAAGCCAGAAAAGGTTACTTTGAAGTAGTAAGCGGCGGCACAATATTTTTAGATGAAGTGGCGGAGTTACCCATTGGCACACAAGCACGATTATTGCGCGTATTAGAAACCGGCGAATATTTGCGCGTGGGTTCTTCTAAGGTGCAAAAAACAAATGTTAGAATTGTTGCAGCAACAAATGTTAATGTTTACGAAGCTGTACAGCGCGGAAAATTTAGAGAAGATTTATATTACCGATTAAATACAGTTCCCTTAAAAGTACCATCACTAAGAGAGCGCAAAGAAGATGTATATTTATTATTCAGAAAGTTTATTTCCGACTTTTCTGTAAAATATAGAAGCCCAAATATTCAGCTAAACGAAGAAGCTAGAGCTATTCTAGCACATTATACTTGGCCAGGAAATATCAGACAATTAAAAAATGTGGCTGAACAAATTTCTGTATTGCAAAATGGGCAACAAGAAATGGATGCGCAAGAGCTGATTAAATATTTACCATTTGAGCAACCCATGAGTGGTTTGCCTGCAAAATTAGGTCAGCATGCCGATAATGATTTTTCGGAAAGAGATATTTTGTATAAGGTGTTGTTTGATATGAAAAAAGACCTCACCGATTTAAAAAAAGTGGTCTTAGATTTATTGCAAAATTCTGGCGCAGCCAATGAGTTCATCGCAGACAATACTAATATTATCAACAAGCTGGTTCAAGAAATAAATCCAACTAATTCAGAATACTCAGGTTTTCAAATGCCAATGCAAGTAAGCCCTGCAAGCCAATCAAACAGTTCATTTCAGCCAAATAACTTTCATACTAATCCTTATAAATTAGAGGCACCCATAGAAGAGGTCGAAGAAACCTTATCTTTAGAAGATAAAGAGATTGACTACATTAAAAAAGCACTAAAGAAACACAAAGGCAAACGAAAATTAGCCGCACAAGAATTAGGCATATCAGAAAGAACATTGTACAGAAAAATTAAAGAATACGACATTAATCTTTAAGAATATGCAGCAACAAAAAATAAATTTTAAAAACAGTTTTATCAACAAGTTAAAATTTCTTAGCCTGTCATTTATTTTATTGATGATGAGTGCTTGCGGAATTTATTCTTTTACTGGTGCATCTATTTCGCCCGAAACAAAAACAGTAGCAGTTTCCTTATTTCAAAACAATGCGAATTTAGTCGTTCCAACATTAAGTCAAACAATTACGGAGTCATTAAAAGACAGAATTGTTACGCAAACAAATTTACAATTAACCAGAAGTACCGCTGATATTGAGTTTGAAGGTAAAATTATAGATTATAGCGTTAAGCCAATGTCTTTACAAGGGAATAACGTTACTTCTCAAAATAGATTAAGTATATCTGTTAAAGTAAAATACACGAATAAAAAAGAAGAAGCAAAAAGTTTTGAATATACTTTTACTAGGTATGCCGATTTTCCGGGCACTAAAAACTTACCGGATGTAGAAAGCGATCTCATCAAAATAATAACTACACAATTAATAGATGATATTTTTAATAAAGCATTTGTAAACTGGTAATATGGAAACCGAAAAAATAATTTCTTATATAGACCATCCTGAACAAATGGATAAATCTGCCTTGCCAATTTTGCAAGACTTAATCACAAAATATCCTTATTGTCAAACATTTCATTTATTAAATGCTAAAGCGCAACACAATACCAATGAAATAATGTTTGATGCCACGCTTCGACAAACTGCAGCATATGCAGCCAATAGAAAAGTTTTATATTATTTAATTCATCAACACAATGCTGCTGCAAGCACTATTCCTGTTGTAGTTGAGCAAGCACCAGTAACCGAATTGATTGCAGAATTAGTACAAGAAACGACCATTGATCAACCAGAAAATATTTTAGAACCGGCATTTGCCGAGGCTAAAAATACGGTACTGCAAAACGAGTTATCCGAAAATATTTCGGAGCCGAAAAATTCAGGATTGCAAAACGAGTCATCAGAAATAGCTCAACCCGAAGAAGGCGCATTTTCGTTTACCCAATGGCTTCAAAAAAAATCTGGTAAAACACCAACAGTAATTACAGCTCAAAATCTAGTAAACAAAACAAATATTCGCCTCGATACTTCAGAAGAAATTAAATCATTAATTCAAGATGAAATTGGTGAGCTAATTTTAGGCAATGTATTTAGTGAGGGATATTTTGCAAGCGATGCCGCTTTAGCAAAAAAACCAATTGTTGGCAATCAAAAACAAGTTGCATTAATTGAAAGCTTTATACACTCGGAGCATCCAAAGGTGATTAAGGTGAATAAAGATGAAAAGGTGGTGAACTTAGAGAATAAAGCGAGGAAAAGCGCTCTCGACACGCAAATACCTGTAAGCGAAACTTTAGCGGCTATATATGTAAAACAGAAACTTTTTAACAAAGGAATTGAAGCTTATGAAAAATTAAGTTTGAAATATCCCGAAAAAAAGGCTTACTTTGCTTCCCTTATAGAAGAAATTAAATCAGAGATTAACAAATAAAATAGCACAAAATGTATACTTTTTTAATAGTAATTGCCCTAATTATCAGTGTTTTATTAATTTTAGTGGTTTTGGTTCAAAATCCTAAAGGCGGTGGATTATCCTCTAGCTTTTCATCATCTAATCAAGTAATGGGGGTTAAAAAAACAACCGATTTTCTTGAAAAGGCTACTTGGACACTTGCAATTGCATTATTAGTGGTTTGTTTAGTCATTAATATGGTAAAACCAAGTGCAGAAGAAGGTACTACTGAGCAATCGGCAGTACAAGAGCAAATTGATAATGCATCAACAGCTCCACAAGCCCCAACAAATATGCCTGCAAATTCAACTTCGGCAGCACCTGCAGCAGTAGACACTACGAAGTAATTCAACAAAAATATTTTTAAAAACCCTCGCAACTAGCGGGGGTTTTTTATTGGTGCCATGCTGTCACACTTATAGCCAAATAAATAGATAAAAAGGCTTTTAAAAATGAAAATTTGTCGCTTTTTGCCAATATTTCAAAAAAAAATAGACTTGGCACAGCTTGTGATAGATAGGGGTAAATTGTTAAACTTTTAATTATAAAAAATATGGGAATTAGTATTAAACCAATTGCAGATAGAGTGGTAATATTACCAGCACCTGCAGAAGAAAAAACAGCTTCAGGAATTTTTATTCCAGATACTGCAAAAGAAAAACCTCAAAGAGGAACTGTAGTGGCTGTAGGCGATGGTAAAAAAGAAGAGCCTATAACCGTTAAAGTTGGCGACGAAGTATTGTACGGAAAATATGCTGGTACAGAAATTACTTACGAAGGAAAAGAATATTTAATCATGCGCGAGTCTGATATTTACGCAATTATTTAATTAAACGATTTAATCTATATATAAAATGGCAAAACAAGTAAAATATAATGTGGAAGCGCGTGACGCGTTGAAACGTGGTGTAGATATTTTAGCAAATGCAGTAAAAGTTACCTTAGGTCCTAAAGGAAGAAATGTAATCATCGATAGAAAATTCGGTGCACCATCAATTACTAAAGACGGCGTAACTGTTGCGAAAGAAGTAGAGTTAAGAGATCCATTAGAAAATATGGGTGCACAATTAGTAAAAGAAGTGGCTTCTAAAACTGCAGATCAAGCAGGCGATGGAACTACTACTGCTACTGTATTAGCGCAAGCAATTGTAACTGCTGGTGTAAAAAATGTTGCAGCAGGTGCAAATCCAATGGACTTAAAAAGAGGAATTGATAAAGCGGTTGCAGAGGTTGTAAAAAACTTACAAGCACAATCATCACCGGTAGGGGAAGACAATAATAAAATCAAACAAGTGGCCACTATTTCTGCTAACAACGACGAAGTAATTGGCAAGTTAATTGCAGATGCAATGGCGAAAGTTGGTAAAGATGGTGTCATTACTGTTGAAGAAGCAAAAGGTACGGAAACAGAAGTGAAAATTGTGGAAGGTATGCAATTTGATAGAGGTTATTTATCTCCATACTTTGTAACCAATACAGATAAAATGGAAGCAGAATTAGATAATCCATTTATCTTAATTTACGACAAGAAAATTTCTTCAATGAAAGAATTGCTTCCAATATTAGAGAAGCAAGTACAAACTGGTCGTCCATTATTAATCATTGCAGAAGATTTAGATGGAGAAGCATTAGCTACTTTAGTGGTAAATAAAATTCGTGGTTCGTTAAAAGTAGTGGCTGTAAAGGCACCTGGCTTTGGTGATCGTCGTAAAGCTATGTTAGAAGACATCGCTATTTTAACTGGTGGTACCGTAATTTCGGAAGAAAGAGGCTATAAGTTAGAAAATGCGGAATTGACTTATTTAGGTCAAGCAGAAAGAGTATTAATCGACAAAGACAACACAACTATTATTAATGGTGCTGGTCAAAAAGAAGATATTGCTGGACGCATTGGTCAAATCAAAGCACAAATCGAGTCAACTACATCTGATTATGATAAAGAAAAATTACAAGAGCGCTTAGCTAAATTAGCAGGTGGTGTTGCCGTTTTATATGTAGGTGCAGCAACCGAAGTGGAAATGAAAGAAAAGAAAGACCGTGTAGATGATGCACTTCATGCTACTCGTGCAGCAGTAGAAGAAGGTATTGTTGCAGGTGGTGGTGTTGCATTTATCAGATCAGTAGCAGCCTTAGAAGGTTTGAAAGGTGCTAACGAAGATGAGACAACCGGTATTCAAATTATTAAAAGAGCGATCGAAGAACCATTGCGTCAAATTTGCGAAAACGCTGGTGTTGAAGGATCAATCGTAGTACAAAAAGTGAAAGAAGGAAAATTAGATTTTGGATACAATGCGCGTACAGATAAATATGAAAATATGATTGCTGCAGGTGTAATTGATCCAACTAAAGTTTCTAGAATTGCATTAGAAAATGCGGCTTCTATTGCAGCCATGTTATTGACCACAGAATGCGTTTTAGCAGATGATCCAGAAGATGATAAAGGTTCAGGATCTATGGGTGGTGGCGCTCCAGGTATGGGCGGCATGGGTGGCATGATGTAAGTCAAACACCAATATTCAAGGCATAAAAAAAGTCCTCATCAATTGATGAGGACTTTTTTTGTATCAAATAATTTCGAATTATAAAACTGCTTTAATGTTAAAACTTATTTTAGCTTTAATATATGTTTTAGTATTAATGCTTGTATTTACACCACCTGTTAATTTAACTTTGAAAGTTGGCCTAGCAAGATAAGGTACAACGTTCACAGCGGTAGTATCTACTACCAAGTTAATTGATGGGGTGTTTTGCGGCACTGGATTTAAAGAAGCAATATTTTGAAACATTGCACCAACAGTGTCTTTTGCAATGGCAGCAGTCATGTTGTTTAGTGCATTAAAGTTTCCACCAGGTAAAGTGTTTCCTGCAGAATCTACCATGGTTAATTTCAATTCTGTTAATGTGATAGATTCTAAATAATCTCTATCTGCATTATTCGCAGCTAAAATAGAATCAAGATTCGATGCAATCACACCCGAAGTGTCTAAGGCACCGGTACTATCTACTTGGTCAAAATCAAATCTCACTTCTTGAGAATAAGGGATCGTTACTGTAACACCTAAGTCTCCGCAAGAAACGAAAAGGGTTGATCCTAATAAGATCGTTCCAGCAATTATGCTGTGGAGTAAATTCTTTTTCATTTTATTTGGGTTTTTTATAATAACACGTCTATGCTACAAAGTTAAGTATATTTTTTTTCTACAAAGAAAATCTGCTAAAAAAGCTATTGAGCCAATTCATTTACATATTGAATCACTTCTAAAGGCTGATTATCAACTATTTTAGCCCCTCTTTTTTTGCCTAAACGCACAATAATGGTGTTTTTACTAGGCACCACCACTATGTATTGGCCTAAAATACCCCTGCAATAAAAGGCTGGGTAATGAGCATTTTTCAGCACCCACCATTGGTAACCATAGTAATCGGTTTTATTTCCGTTTTCATCATTTAATCCATTGGAGGATATAGATTGATTTACCCAATTACTATCCACTAGCTGTTGCGTTCCCCAACGTCCTTTTTGTAAATATAATTTTCCAATCCTTGCAAAATCACGGGCATTACTATAAAAACAACAGAAGGCTTTTTCGTCACCACCTGCATGATCAAGACTCCATTTTGCATCGTGCTCCGCTCCAATTTTTGACCACAACTTTTCGGATGCATAAGCCGCATTTGATTTTCCAGTAGCAGCACTTAACACTAAGCCTAACAATTGCGTATCACCACTCTTGTATTTAAACTCAATACCAGCAGGCTTTTCGGCCTTTAACGAATACATCAATTTTCTTAAATTATTTCCGTAATAGGCATCTGTTGTTTGATTGATTGGTGTTGAGTAAGATTCATGAAAGTTTAAACCGGAAGCCATTCTTAATAAATCTTCAATAGTTATTTTTGCTAATTCACCATTTGCATATTCGGGAATATATTTACCAACCGGATCTTTTACACTTGAAATTTTTCCTTCATCAATGGCTACGCCAACTAAAATACTGATGATACTTTTTGCCATTGAAAAAGAATTAGAGTAGGAGCTATCACTGTATCCATCCCAATATTCTTCATAACAAAGAGAATCGTTTTTTATTACTAAAAAAGCAACGGTTTCGCCTGCTTGCAGGGTTTTTCTTAATGAATCTGATAACGGCTTTTTGTTTTTTTCAATGGAAACTTGCCAAGGACTGCGCTGCCCTGTGTTTGGAACGGCGCGATATTCAAAAATGTCTAAATCATCTATGTTCACTTGCAAGTGCAAAAGCGCTTTGTAAATATAGGTTGTGCCTGTTGCCCAAATTGCCAAATTTAAAATCAATAAAAAAGCAATACTAAATTGAATAATTTTTTTCTTCATTTTTTCTTTATTTCCATGTTAAACAATTCCGCTAAATGGGCTATTAGTTTTAATTTTACGGATTCCATATTTACTTTTTTGCCAAGTTCTGCTTCCATCGAAGTAACCGCTTTGTCGTCAATTCCACAAGGCACAATATTTTTAAAATCGGCTAAATTAGTGTTCACATTAAAGGCAAATCCATGCATGGTTACCCATCGGCTACAACGAACACCCATGGCACAAATTTTTCTTGCTTTAAAAGGGTTCTCACTCTCTAACCATACGCCAGTTTGACCTTCAGACCTACCTGCTGTAATTTCGAAATCTGCTAAAGTTAATATGACTGCCTCTTCTAAAAGTCTTAAATATTTATGAATATCTGTAAAAAAATAATCTAAATTTAAAATCGGATAACCAACTAATTGTCCTGGTCCGTGATAGGTAATATCGCCTCCCCTATTGATTTTATAAAATCGTGCATGATTGTCAAGCAAACCTTTTTCATCTAAAAGCAAGTGTTCCATTTTACCACTTTTCCCTAAAGTATAAACAGCTGGGTGTTCGCAAAAAATCAAATAATTTTTGGTGATATTTTCGGTGTTATTGGTTCGATTTGCAGATTTAATATTTACAATTTCTGAAAACAAAACTTCTTGTTTATCCCAGGCCTCTTGGTAATCAATTGTACCCCAGTCTTGGAATTCGACCCGTATTTTTTTTGTTTCAGATGATATTAAATCTTGCATAGAAGCAATTGATGGTAAGCTTCAAAGTTACAAACTTTATAGATTGAACAAACAACATGGCTTTACATAATGATTTTGGAAAAGAAGGAGAACGAATAGCCAAGGCCTATTTGATCAAATCGGGATATCAGGTAATCGCAGAAAACTTTCAATTTAGTCATGTAGAAATAGACCTCATTGTTCGAAAAGGAAACGAATTGGTTTTTGTGGAAGTAAAATCAAGGGGAAGCATTAAATTTGGTTACCCCGAAAACTTTGTGAATAAAGAAAAGCGTAAATATCTAAAAAGGGCTGCAAGGGCATATTTAGCTACTGTTTTGCACCGAGGAGAAGTACGATTCGATATCATTGCCATTTTAAAAGAAAATCAAGTTTTCAAAGAGCTACAACATTTCGAAGACGCCTTTTTTTAGAGACAATAATTCGGTTCTGTAATTCACAATGTCAATCAATTTCTTATTTTTGTATCATGACCAACGAACAAATCAAGGATTTAAGAGATCGCATTACATCTCTGAGGAGGCATCTTTGACATCGATCAAAAACTAGTGGAGATTGAGCAAGAATTAGCTCAAACACTTGCAGCAGATTTTTGGGATGACCAAAAAGTTGCAGAAAAAATCTTACATCAAATTAAAGCTAAAAAAGTTTGGACAGAGGCATTTACATTAGTAAATGCAACAGTCGAAGACACCATTGTGCTTTATGAATTCTATAAAGACGGCGCGGTACAAGAGCCCGAAATGCTTAGCCAGATGGGCATTGCTTGGAAAGCACTCGACGAATTAGAATTTAAAAATATGTTGAGTGGAGAAGAAGATCAACTCAACGCAGTGCTGACTATCAACGCAGGCGCAGGTGGAACCGAGAGTTGTGATTGGGCTGCAATGCTTATGCGTATGTATATTATGTGGGGCGAAAAAAATGGTTATCAAGTAAAAGAAATAGATTATCAAGCTGGAGAAGGCGCCGGCATTAAATCTTGCACTTTAGAGTTTGAAGGTGCATTTACTTACGGTTATTTAAAAGGCGAATCGGGTGTGCATCGATTGGTTAGAATTTCGCCCTTCGATTCGAATGCGCGCAGGCACACTTCTTTTGCTTCGGTGTATGTATATCCTTTGGTAGATGATTCTATTCAAATTGATATCAACCTAGCAGATGTAAGTTGGGATACTTTTAGAGCGGGTGGCAAAGGTGGACAAAATGTAAATAAAGTAGAAACTGCCGTTCGTTTAAAACACGCTCCTTCTGGCATTATCATTGAATGTCAACAAGAGCGTTCGCAAAATCAGAATAAAGAAAAAGCTTTAAAAATGTTGAAGTCTCAATTATACGAATTGGAATTGCGCAAGAAAAACGAAGCCAAACAAGCCGTAGAGAGTACTAAAAAGAAGATAGAATGGGGTTCTCAAATTAGAAATTATGTGCTTCATCCCTATAAATTAGTAAAAGACCTGAGAACAAATATGGAAACCTCTAATGCACAGGGGGTTTTAGATGGAGAATTGAATCCGTTCATCAAGGCTTATTTGATGGAATTTTAAAAGAAATAAAAAATTGATACTTATGCTTAGGCATAGTATATTTAACCATAATTAATTCGATACGTTTTGAAAATCTGTGTACCCAAAGAAAATAAAGAGCGCGAAAATCGTGTGGCTTTAACACCCTCGGTGGTGAAACAATTAACAACAGCAGGCTACGAAGTTTGTGTTGAAACCGGAGCTGGTTTAAAATCTTATTTTGATGATGCAAGCTATCAAGCAGCAGGAGCAAGTATCCTAGCAGATACGCAAAAAATATATGCAGATGCAGATGTGATTTTAAAAGTGAATGCCCCTATTGCTGCAGAAATAGCGAGCATGAAAAAAGAGGCAGTTTTAATTTCGTTTATGTGGGCAGCTACCAATCCAGCATTGGTCGAATCTTGTGCAAATGCAGGAATTTCTGCTTTTTCTATGGATGCTGTGCCGCGTATTTCTCGTGCTCAAAAAATGGATGCCTTAAGTTCTCAAGCAAATTTAGCAGGCTATAAAGCCGTGTTAATGGCTGCCAACGAAATAGGCAAAATTTTACCCATGATGACCACTGCCGCGGGTACCATTCGCCCTTCCAAGGTATTGATTTTTGGAGCAGGGGTAGCTGGACTGCAAGCAATTGCAACTGCTAAAAGGTTAGGTGCAGTAGTAGAAGTGAGTGATATTCGCCCAGAAACTAAAGAACAAGTTGAATCTTTAGGCGGTAAATTCATTGAAGTAAAAGGCGATGACAGTATAAAAATGGAAGGCGGATATGTTAAAGGCGTTTCAGAAGAATTTCTGAAAATGCAACAAGAGCTTGTTTCGAAACATATAAAAGAAGCAGACATTGTGATTACAACTGCCTTAATTCCCGGAAAAAAGGCACCGGTGTTAGTTACCGAAGAAATGGTTGCGAACATGAAATTTGGTTCGGTTATTTTAGATATGGCTGTAGAACAAGGTGGCAATGTTATTGGAAGCGAAATCAATAAAACAATTCAAAAAAATGGGGTAACCATAATCGGCGAAAGTAATATTCCAAGTTTGTTGCCGATGAACGCAAGTGAACTATATGCTAAAAACATACAAACGCTTTTAGTGCATTTAGCAACTAACGAAAAATTTAATTGGGATTTAGCCGAAGATATTACCAAAGGTTCATTAATTGTTCATAACGGAACACCCGTTCATCCATCAATTCTTAAATAAAAATAATCATGGAACAAATATTATCATTTATTAGTACGCATCGAGAGATGATTTACTTTATCATATTAGCAGTTTTTGTTGGCGTAGAAGTAATTGGACATGTACCCTCTGTATTGCACACTCCGCTTATGTCTGGCGCAAATGCAATTCACGGAGTGGTAGTGGTGGGCGCAATTATTGTGATGCTAGATACCGACGCAAGTAATTATATTTCCTTAACACTTGGAACGGTTGCAGTGATTCTTGGAACCTTAAATGTTGTTGGTGGTTTTGTAGTTACCGACAGAATGCTAGACATGTTTAAAAAGAAATAAATCTCAAAGAAAATTATTATGATACAATATATATTAGAAATAGCTTACCTCATTGCATCCATAACTTTTATTATTGGATTAAAAATGATGAGTAATCCTAAAAAAGCAAGACAAGGAAATTTAATTGCAGCTGTCGGAATGACGATTGCAATTATCGGCACTATTTTTCTTTATTCAAAAGAAGGACTTACTTCTCGCGATAACATTAAAATGATTTTAATTTTTGGCGGCATTGCAGCTGGAACAATTATTGGCTGGTTAACTGCTAAAAAAGTACAAATGACAAAAATGCCAGAACTGGTATCTATGTTTAATGGCATGGGTGGCGCTTGTGCGGCTTTAATTGGATTAATGGAGTTTCACCACAGCGTAGGTCAAACCTCCACCATGATAACGGTTTTAGCGGGTATGATTATTGGTAGCGTTTCTTTTTCGGGTAGTATTATTGCCTACCTTAAATTAAATGGCGCCATGGCAAAACCAATTCGTTTACCAAAATATAATATCATCAATACCATTGTTATGTTTGCATTATTTGCATTTGCAGCATTTGTTGTGGCGAGTGGAACAGATAGCAGTACACTTTTATATTTATTATTTGCGGCTGCATTGTTTTACGGAATATTATTTGTGATTCCAATTGGCGGAGCAGATATGCCGGTTGTTATTTCATTATTAAATTCTTTTACAGGTTTAGCGGCTGCATTCGGTGGATTTTTATACGATAACAAAGTAATGTTAACAGGTGGTATTTTAGTAGGATCTGCCGGAACATTATTAACCATTGTGATGTGTAAAGCAATGAATCGTTCTTTGTTTAGTGTAATTTTTGGATCCTTTGGAAGCACCGCTGCTGCTGCAGATGGAGCAGATGTTGCGGGTTCAATTAAAGATATATCTACTACCGATGTTGCGGTATTAATGAATTATTCTAAGCGCGTAGTGATTGTACCAGGTTATGGTTTAGCGGTAGCGCAAGCACAACATATTATTCATGAGTTAGAATTATTATTAGAAGAGCGCGGCGTGGAAGTGAAGTACGCTATTCATCCAGTTGCGGGTCGAATGCCGGGGCATATGAATGTTTTATTAGCCGAATCAAATGTTGATTATGGTAAGATGGTAGAGATGGATGAAATTAATTCTGAATTTGAACAAACAGATGTGGTGCTAGTTGTTGGTGCAAATGACGTGGTAAATCCTGCAGCTAAAACAGATCCAAGTTCTCCAATTTATGGCATGCCAATTTTAGATGTAGAAAAAGCGAAGCATATTATTGTAAACAAACGCTCTATGAGTGCTGGTTATGCTGGCATTGAGAACTTATTGTTTTACAATCCAAAAACAAGTATGTTTTTTGGAGATGCAAAAAAAGCATTGACAGCTTTAGTTGCAGAATTAAAAACAATGTAAAAAAATTACCCTATTTCCAACAACAAATTCTTGCCCTAAGCAAGAATTTGTTGTTTATAGCCAAATATAAATTTGAAAAAACTATTTTTTTTATTTTTTATTTTACAAAACACTTTAGTGATTGCACAAAGTAAGAAGCAACTTTTTTCAGACACCTTGCGTTCTGTTAATATTGATTCGGCTATGGCAGTTACTGCAAAAAGAGGTTTAAGTATAAATGATTTTACCACCGTAATGCTCCAAGATACTTTATTCTATGAGGCATTCAGAGCATTAAAGAGGTATACTTTTATTGCAGAAAATAAAATTAAATCTTATGATGAAGCACAAAAGCAAACAGGTAAAATTTATCGAAAAATAAAACATGTGAACGAGGGGCTTCGATATCACCAAGAATTGATCGAAAAAAAAGACAGTGGTCGGGTGATAAGATATAATGGCGATTTTGATCTATTCACCATTCGTATGTTTTCTTATATTTTTATGAATGAAAAAAACACGGATTTTTTAGCAGATAAAAAAGTAACTAGAAAAGAATCGGATGAAGAAGCGTATAAAGAAAAATTAAAAACTTTACTATTTACACCAGGCAAGCCTGTAAAAGGCGTACCGCTGATAAGCGATAAAACAGCGATTTTTAGCCCCGAACTAGCAAAGTATTACCAGTACAGCTTTTATTATGCCACTTACCAAGGCGATATACCGGTGTATTATTTCAAATGTAAATTAAAAGAAGACATTAGCTGGTGGAACAAAGATGACACCATGATAAAAGAGCTCACCACCATTTTTGATGCTAAAAACATGAAAATTTTAGGCAGGTATATCGATATGGCATATGCTTCCATTCCCTTCGATTTTCATGTAAAAATGAATATAGAATTGAGTTATTTAAATGAAGATATACTGGTTCCTACCCATATTTCTTATGATGGGGACTGGGATATACCATTTAAAAAAAGAGAAATCTGTACCTTTGACATTAAACATTATAACTTTAACTAATGATTCGCAAAGAAACCATTGATAAAATTTTTGAAATAGCTGCTATCGAAGAGGTGGTCGGCGATTTTGTGAATTTAAAAAAGCGTGGTGCGAATTTATTGGGTAATTGCCCATTTCATAACGAAAAAACCCCTTCGTTCACTGTCTCACCAACCAAGGGTATTTATAAATGTTTTGGATGCGGCAAGGCGGGCAACTCGGTTAATTTTATCATGGAGCATGAAAAATTAACTTACCCAGATGCCTTAAGGCAATTAGCTAAAAAATACAATATCGCTATCGAAGAAGATGAAACCATTTCGGATCTGGATAGAGAAAAGTATAATCACCGCGAAAGTTTAATGTTGACTTCTGATTTTGCAAAGAAATTTTTTGTAGAAACCCTTTGGAATTCGGAGTATGGACAAACAGTTGGTTTAACTTATTTTAAAGAGCGCGCTTTTAGAGAAGATATTGTAAAGAAATTTGAGCTAGGATTTAGCCCGCAAGAATGGTCTGGCTTAACCGATGCAGCTAAAAATGAGGGCTTCGACGAACGCTATTTAATCGAAACCGGACTCAGTATTTTCAACGAAGAAAAAAAATCTGTCTACGATCGTTTTCGAAATCGAGTCATGTTCCCCATTCATAATATTACCGGAAGAGTAATTGCCTTTGGCGGAAGAATTTTAGCAACAAATCCGAATAGTCCCAAATATGTTAATTCGCCCGAAAGTGAAATATACCACAAGAGTAATGTGCTGTATGGAATTTATTTTGCCAAAAAAGCGATTCGAGAATTTGATAATTGTTTTTTAGTTGAGGGTTATACTGATGTTGTTTCTTTACATCAATCAGGTATCGAAAACGTTGTCGCATCTTCTGGCACTTCTTTAACCACCGAACAAATTAGGTTAATTGCAAGGTTTACCAAAAATATTACCATCCTCTATGATGGAGACCCTGCAGGTATTAAAGCTTCATTAAGAGGAATCGATATGATTTTAGAAGAGGGCTTGAATGTAAAAATTGTTTTATTCCCAGATGGGCACGATCCAGATTCTTATGTTCGCGAAGTAGGGGGTAATGCATTTCAAGAATATGTTTTGAAAACGCAATCAGACTTTATTGTTTTCAAAACAAATTTATTATTAGCAGATATCAACAACGATCCAATTAAAAAAGCAGATTTAATTAGAGATATTGTAGAAAGTATTTCAAAAATTCCAGATGCAATAAAAGCTTCTCTCTTTATTAAAGAGTGTAGCAAGTTAATGGATATGGACGAGCGCTTATTGCTTTCTGAATTAAATAAATTTAGTTTAAAGAAAGTTAAAAAAGCAAATAACCAAGAGGAGCTTAGTACAATTGGAATTGAAAGCGAAATTTATGCAGCTCCTGCCACAACAGAAAACAGGCTAAATGATTCGCAGGAAAAAGAAATCATTAGAATTTTAGTGAATTATGCCGAGCAAAAAATTACATTAGCAGACGAAACGGGATCCCCAGTATCTTTTAGCGTTGCAGAATATATATTGCAAGTTATTGAACAGGAGCAACTCACTTTTGTCAACGAACCATATGTGCAAATGCTAGGGATTATTCAACAAGCCGTAGTTACAGGGGTCGCACCTTCCCAAACTTTCTTTAGTAATCATGCTAATCAAATTGCTGCAACACTCGCTGCTGTTTTATTATCCTCGCCACACAATTTAAGTGAGCGTTGGAAAGAACACGATATCTTTATTCCGCAAGAAGAAAAAAATTTAGAAAAAGTGGTAAAAAGTGCGCTGAATCATTTGCGATTAAATAAATCAAAAAAATTATTTTTTGAAATTGGCGAGCGACTTAAAGAAAACTTATCAGAAGCAGAAACAACTATGTATCTGCAAACGCATATGGCCATGCGCGAACAAATTAGATTCTTTGAAAAAGAATTGGGATTAGTAGTTTTGAAATAAAATTTATTCCAGCACCCAAGTCAACATAAAGTCTTCGTATTTTAAATACTGCACATTGAAATTTCCATGATACGCTGGAATAGCAATGCTAGCAGCCACTTCGGCTGTTTTACCATATTCAAAAGCAGCAATCTTAATACCATCAATAAAAGGCAAGTTGCCTTTTCCGTATAATTTAAAAAGAGATTCTTTGGCTCCCCAACAAATATGTAATTGCTCGAGCTCGTTTGATGCTGAAATAAAATTTAATTCTTCGGTGCTTAAAAATTTATTTTTTATTTTTAAAATACGCTCCGAAATTTTTTCAATATCAACACCCACTTTTTTACCTTCATAAATTATGACAGCAGCCAAATGATTGGCATGCGAAATAGCGATTTCAAAAGGTAAATTATTTAAAAAAGGTTTGCGATGTTCGTCTATAGTTAATTCGATGTGTTGTTCGGTTTGTAATAAGGTGCGTAACAATACCCTACTGCCAAGCCATTGTTTTTGACGCGCTTTGCTAAGCGTTTGAAAGTGCTGCTGTTCTTTTTGGTCGAGTTGCAGCATGCTATATAGCTCCTCATCTGTTTCGGAAATCTCCCAAATGGCTATTTTACCCTTTTCAGCTAAGTTTTTTGACCAAACAATTGGCATAATTTCGAATCAGAATTTTAGAAAAAATTATTAATTTAGACAAAAGTAAATAAACGCGCGATGATTTTATCGGATAAAAGAATTTTAGAAGAAATAGAAAAGGGCACAATCGTAATTGAGCCATATGATCAAAAATGTTTAGGCACCAATTCATACGATGTGCATTTGGGTAAATACCTTGCGGTTTATAAGGACAGGGTTTTAGATGCTAAAAAACACAATACCATTGAACATTTTGAAATTCCACCAGAGGGTTTCGTTTTACAACCCAATACTCTTTATTTGGGCGTAACCTTAGAATATACCGAAACACATGCGCATGTTCCATTTTTAGAAGGCAAATCGAGTACTGGCAGATTAGGCATCGACATTCATGCTACTGCAGGTAAAGGAGATGTAGGCTTTTGTAATACTTGGACATTAGAAATTTCGAGTACGCAACCCGTTCGCATTTATCATGGCATGCCTATTGGGCAATTAATTTATTTTGTTGTAGAAGGAGAGGTAGAAGTGATGTACAATTCCAAAGGCAATGCAAAATACAATGGTAAAACAGTAAAGCCGGTAGAGAGTATGATGTTTAAAAACGATTTTTAAAAATTCCCGATGAGAAAAATTCTGTTATTCAGTACCCTGTTTTTTTATAGTATGATTGGTATTGCACAAATTGGTGCTTACAACGGAAAACCTCATTATTTAATAGATACCTATCGAGCTGGAACAAAAATAGGAACTATAGAAGTAGAAATGTATCCAAGCATTGCGCCAAAGCATGTTCGAAATTTCGATAGTTTAGTTGCGGCACATTTTTTTGATACTACTGCCTTTCATCGGGTAGTTCCTGGTTTTGTTATTCAAGGTGGCGATCCAAATTCTAGGCATGGTCCAAAAAGCACATGGGGTATTGGAAATGCTAATCAAACCGATATTCCTGCAGAATTCAACCCCATCTCTCATCAGCGAGGTGTATTATCTGCAGCAAGAGATAATAATATCAATTCTGCAAACTCTCAATTTTTTATTTGTGTTGCTGCAGCAGCAAGTTTAGATAATAATTATACTGCTTACGGAAGAGTGGTTGCGGGTTTAAGTTTCGTAGATAATATAGTTTCTTCTGCAAGAGATGCAAACGATAATCCATTACAAAAAATTGAGATGTTTGTCACTCGAGGAATGGTAGACAGCACAAGAATAGATTCTGTTCCAGAAATAATTCAGCCATTAAATAATTTAGCAGGTATCAGCAGTAATTTTCTTTTCAAATGGAAAGCAGTACCCGGCGCATTAATTTATAATTTAGAATTTGCAAGCGATAGCTTATTTCAAAATATTGTTTTAAGAAAATCAACTGCCGTTTTAAGTATGTCTGTTAGCGAGTTAACCGTTGGAAAAGTAAAATATTATTGGAGAATGTTTGCTAATAATGGGGGCTTTAAAAGTCCGGCAAGCGCCACAAGGGTTATTTATACTGGGCTTAACGCACCTCAATTATTATTACCTACGAATGCTTCGATTGGCAAGTCTACGCAAACACATTTTGAATGGAGAAAAGTGGAGCAAGCAAATGCTTATCGCATACAAGTATCCACCACGCCTGCATTTACTACATCGGCAATTAAATTAGATTCGACGGGCATTATCGATACTTTTTTAAATTTCAACTTTTCACTAACAAACAGGAAATATTATTGGAGAATTGCAACCGAGGTAAACGGCATTTCGGGACTCAATGCGACTGCAATTTATTTTACTACAGGAAGTACAACTGGTATTAAAAATACCATGTTGCATGCTATTAAACAATACCCAAATCCCGTAAGCCAAATATTAAATTTTGAATGCAGCACTTTAACCGGCCAAGTAACTTTACGAATCTTCGACCAGCTAGGTAAACTTATAGCAACACAAAAAGCATTTTCCATAAATAATATTATTGCTTTTCCAATACAGTTACCCACTGGGCATTATTTTTATCAAATTAGCGACGCAACTGGCCTTGCTCAGGGTACATTCGACGCTTTATAGTATCAAATAAAACATTGCCGCCGTATTTTTTTGCATATTTGCGGCTTATATAAAAAACCATGACTCAACACCCGCCTGTAGTAGAAAAATTTAATAAATATCAAATTATCACGATCGTTATACTCGCACTTACGCAGTTTACGGTTGTGCTTGATTTTATGGTAATGTCTCCACTCGGAGATATGCTCATGAAGTCGATGGGCTTAACTACTTCACAATTTGGTTTTGCTGTTTCAAGTTATGCTTTTAGTGCGGCTATTGCAGGCTTTTTAACAGCAGGCTTTGCAGATAAATTCGATAGAAAAAAATTATTATTATTTTTCTATATCGGGTTTATTATTGGCACCTTAATGTGTAGCCTTGCAACTAACTACAGCATGTTAATCACGGCAAGAATTGTAACAGGTTTATTCGGCGGGGTAATCGGTTCTATTTCTCTAGCTATTGTAGCCGATTTATTTCCTATTCAAAAAAGAGGAAGGGTGATGGGCTTTTTGCAAATGGGTTTTGGAGCCAGTCAGGTTTTAGGTATTCCAATTAGTTTATACATAGCTAACTATTGGAACTGGGAAGCACCATTTATGATGATTGTAATTTTTGCGGTTATTATTTGGTTGCTAATAGCTTGGAAACTGCAGCCAATTAATAAACATCTATTAATTAAATCAGATAAAAACGCATTCCTTCATTTATGGCATACCATTGCTAAAAGAGAATACCGCGTTGGATTTTTAACCACCGCATTATTGTCGCTTGGTGGTTTTATGATGATGCCATGGGGAAGTGCATTTGCAATAAATAATTTAAAAGTGACGCCTAACCAGTTGCCCATTATGTTTATGGTTGGCGGCATTAGCTCTTTAATTATTATGCCTTTAATAGGAAGGCTAAGCGATCGCTTCGAAAAATTAAAAGTATTTACTTATGCAAGTATTTGGATGGCAACAGTTGTAGTTATATATACGAATTTGTCTGCTGTTCCATTTTATTTTATTCTGATTATGAATGTGGCCATGATGATTGGCATTATGAGCAGAATGGTTCCGGCAATGGCCTTAAACTCTGCATTACCAGAGATGCAAGATAGGGGCGCATTCATGAGTATTAATTCTTCTCTACAACAATTTGCCGGAGGTATTGCAGCTGCTATTGGCGGCATGGTTGTAGTGCAACAAACCAAAACTAGCCCTATCGAAAATTACAATATTTTAGGTTATTTAATTTTAGTGCTATCTGCAATTAATATTTTAATGGTGTATAGACTTAGTAAAATAGTGAATAGAAAAAACGCTGAAAGAGCCGCACAAGCTGTGGCTAAAGCTTAGCAATTCTTCTTAATCCGGCTTTCGCTTTTGTTTCTATACTATTTCTATACTCTTCGTTTTTCATCTGATCGCAGCGTTCAAAATAATACCTTGCCTTCTCATAATTCTTTTTAAGCTCATAAATATAGCCTAATTGTAATGATGCGTTTGCTGCAAAATAATAGGGAAGTCCGATGCCAGTGCTAATAGTAGCAGTATAGTACATGATTGCTTGTTCTATTTTATTTTGTTGATGGCATATTCTGCCCATGCGATAAAAGTATTCAAGTTTTTCTTTTGTTAAAGAAAAACTGCCTACTTTTTTATCTTTTAATGCCAATAAAGCTTTATCATAATAACCGCCATCAAAAAACAATCGCGCTTTTAATAAAGCAATATCTGGAGGGTAAATTTGCATGCATAAATTTTGTGCGTCTTTATCTTTTTCAGAAATCGCCTTACCTCTAATCTTGCAAAGCGCAATATAGGCGTTGTATTTATCGATATTTCCTCGCAACAAATGATACCAAGCAATTTTTAAATAAGTATCTTTTATATTAAAATTACCAGTATAGTTTTTTAAATAACTTTCAAAATAAATAACCGCATCGTTATCAAATCGATTGAGCTTGCAAAGTCCTAACAAATAATCGAGGTGGTAGAAAGCACCATAGTTAGGGGTTTTGGGCCGGCCCATTAAAATTTCTATGGCATCGTCTGTATGTCCAGTTTTACTTGCAGCAAGCGCTTTAACGAACACGCCTAATAAATTTGTTTTTGGAACAGCATCACAAACTAATTTTACTTTATCGTAAACTGCAGGATCGCCTTCTTTGCTTAAGTAAATAAAGCTGAGAAAAAACGCCGATTCATCATAAAAGAAAGCGTAGTTTGATTTAGGTAATTTTTGTGTTAAGTCTTCGAGCATTGCTGCTCCTTGTTCAACATTTCCTTTAAGACCTATAGAAGATAGCGCCCATTTATATTGCTCAGGAACCAACCCTATTAGACCATAGAGCAAGGCAAAGCTTTTTTTATTTGGAAGAAATTCTGGAAATTTTTTCTGGTTCTCTTCTAATAATTTATAAGCCTTTTGTAATTCGTATGCGCCGCTTACAAATTCTAAGTATTTAAATCTATTAATGCAACTTTGTAAATTAATTTCAGCAGCTGCATATAAATACCATGGAGAGCGCTTGTCGTCGTCTTCGATAATGGAAATGCGTTCCGATTTATTTGATTTAAAATTTTCAAAACTTGCATTATTCTCCGTAGTTAACACTTTTAAAAAATCGATATAGTTTTCTAGTAAAACGGGAATCTTGTTGTTGGGATTTGTTTTTCGCTCTTGCGCAAGTTGTAAGGCGCCTTCATTAAACTTTAAGGATAAAATATTTTTATAGGCCTTGATGCAGTTTTCGTTGAATACAAAATTAGCACTTGCAGTTAGACTGAAAAATGACAAGCAAAATAGTAAGAGCAGGCGAAATTTTGACATAAAAAAAACGACTCCATGAAGATAGGAATCGTTTTTCTATTTTGATGAATATTCTATAAAATTAAGCTTCTTCTTTAACGAATCTATCGTCTACAAGTATTCTACCGCAATGCTCACAAACAATAATTTTCTTTCCTTGTCTGATATCTGATTGTCTTTGAGGTGGAATTTTGTTAAAGCAACCTGAACATGAATCTCTAGCAACAGTTACAACCGCTAAGCCATTTTTCGCATTTGATCTTAATCTTTCATAAGCAATTAACAAACGCTCTTCGATTAATTTTTCAGCTTTAGCTGCTTTTTTCATGGCAGCATCTTCTTCTTTTTCTGTTTCTTTAGTAATCACATCTAGTTCAGATTTTTTAAGATCTAAATCTTTATGTCTTTCTACTAATGATGCTTCTGCAACTTCTAGCACTCTTGTTTTGCTACCAATTTCAAAAGTATATTCTTTAATTTTTTTCTCAGAAACTTGAATGTCTAAACCTTGAATTTCAATTTCTTTTGAAAGAGCTTCGTATTCGCGGTTGTTTTTAACATTGTTTTGCTGCTCTTCGTATTTCTTAATGGAAGCTGCCGCTTGTTTCATGGTATTTTTACGATTAACAATTTCGTCTTCTAATTCGTTAATCTCTTCTTTGATTTTATTGATACGAGTTTCTAATCCCGCAACGTCATCTTCCAAATCGGCTACTTCCATTGGAAGTTCACCTCTTACAATGCGAATCTTGTCAATTTCTGAATGAATTGTTTGCAATTCGTATAAAGCTTTTAATTTTTGTTCTATTGTTGCTTCCATCTTTCTTTAATAATCTGCCTTTTAATAGTAGAATACTGGGTTAGTATTAATTTTAGTTAAGGAGAGTGCAAATGTAGGAAATTTATTTTGAATTATTTCTAATAAGAGATCCATCGTAAACTGCTCACTTTCATAGTGTCCAATGTCAATTAATACGATTTTAGCCTCCGCATCAAAGAATTGATGGTACTTAAAATCGGAGGTCAATAACACATCTGCTCCCTGTTTGATGGCATTTTTGGTTAAAAAACTACCAGAACCACCACAAATAGCCACTTTATGGATGTTTTTTCCTAGGTCTGCGGTATGTTTAATCACTCCTGTGTTAAATTGTTTTTTACAAAGAGCTAAAAAAGCATTTAAATCGCCAGATGCTTCCCAAATTCCAATCATTCCAGCTCCAACTGCTTGATTTGGGTTGTCAATTTGAAAAACTTGATAGGCAACCTCTTCGTATGGGTGGTGATCTATCATGTTTTTAATGATGTCGGCTTGCAGGTGTTGCGGAAAAATTACCTCGATACAGGTTTCGGGCTCGTAATGCCTAATTCCTTTTTCGCCGATATAGGCTTTGCTTTTGTGTCCTGGTTTAAAGGTGCCTTCGCCAGTACTCACAAAGCTACATTCTGAATAGTTACCTATATTTCCTGCGCCAGCGGCAAACAGGGCATCTCTCAGCACGCCAACCTGCTCGTTTGGACAATAACATTGTAATTTTCGAAGCGTGCCTTCTTTGGGCAATAAAATTTCAGCGTTAACCAAGCCAAGCTTATCTGCAATGGTTTTATTTACGCCCAATTTGACGTTATCAAGATTGGTATGTATGGCATATATGGCAATTTGGTGTTGAATGGCTTTCATGACCACTCTTTCGACATAGGTTTTGCCTTGAAATTGTTTGATTCCGCTGAAAACAATGGGATGATGTGCAATAATAATGTTTGCACCCATTTCAATAGCTTCATTAACCACCGCTTCGGTACAGTCTAAGCAAACCAGCCCTTTGCTAAGCTCCATTTCTGGATTGCCGACTATCAGCCCTGAGTTATCATAATCTTCTTGATAAGCTAAGGGGGCATAAGATGCTAAAAAATCACAAATGTTTTTTATTTTCATGGTTGATAATAGCTAAGATTTAAAGTAAAGGTGCGAAAAATAATTTTTTTTATATATTTAATCCATGATTACGATAGCAGTTTATAATTTAAAAGGCGGTGTGGGCAAAACCGCAGCCGCAGTAAATTTGGCAGCAATTGCTGCTTCAGAAGGCGAAAATACTTTATTGTGGGATTTAGACCCACAGGGCTCTACCTCTTTTTATTATCGCGTAAAACCGAAGTTAAAAGGCGGTGCTAAAACGCTGGTTGGTAAAGGTTCGGAAATCTTAGCTGCAGTTAAAGAAACCGAATACGAAAATTTAGATTTAATACCGGCCGACCTTTCTATTAGAAATATGGATTTTCATTTAGATGAAGGTAAAAATTCTAAAAAGAAATTAGCAGAGTCTATCAAAGATTTAGCAGACACTTACGATAATTTATTTATCGACGCGCCTCCAGGCATTTCTTTGTTATCAGAAAATATTTTTCATGCAGCAGATTATATTTTAATGCCGATGATTCCTACAACCCTTTCGGTGCGTAGTTACGATATGATCATCGAGTTTTTTGAACAGAACAATTTAGATAAACATAAAATTCTACCTTTCTTTTCTATGTACGATGCTAGAAAAAAAATGCATATAGATATTGTTTCTGAGTTCGAAAACAAAAAGAGATTCTTACAGGCTGCTATTCCATACTCAACGGATGTAGAGCGAATGGGTTTATACGAAGCGCCATTGGTTTCTTATTCTACTTATTCAAAAGCGGCACTCGCTTATCACCAATTGTGGTCCGAATTTTTAAGAAAAATGTAATTAAGATTTAGTGTAATTTTTATTGGCTAAATAGACGCCAAGCAATATACCAACAAGGCCAATGAGTTGAATATAGCTAATGGGCTCTCCATCTATAAAGCCCCAAAACATTGCGACTATAGGAATTAGATAGGTTACCGATGCTGCGTAAACGGGGGTGGTAATTTGTACAAGTTTATTAAATAACACCAGCGATATGGCAGTGCCAAAGAGCGCTAGTAACAAAACAAATCCCAATGCTTGGCCTGCACCAACTTCGTGCATTGTTTTATATATAAAATCGGTATGCGCAAATAAATAGTATCCATATGCCGGCCCAATAAATAAAAGTGCCGTAGCAGAAATAGCAATAGCTGGTAGCTCATGCAAATAATTTTTAATAAGATTTACACTCCAAGCATAACAAATTGTTGCTAAAAAAATATAAGAACCATATTGATAATTTGTTCCCATACTTCCGTTTCCTTTAAAAACAATTAATACAATTGCGCCAACCATTCCGATTACAATACCTGTAATTTTTGTAGAAGAAAAGTGTTGTTTAAAAAATGCGACCCCAACAATTAACGTAAACAGCGGCGTAAGAGAGTTGAGTACTCCTGCAGTAGAACTCGAAAGTTTTGTTTGTGCGTTTGCAAATAGGATGGCCGGAAGTCCATTCCCTAACAAACCCACCAGTGTAATTAGGAGTAAAAATTTTACTGGAACTTTATGAAAGTTCCGAATGGTTAAAGGCAACAGAAATAGAAAAGAAAAAAACATGCGCATAGTGGCTACCTGCGAAGCGCTATAAACCTTTAATGCATTCTTCATCAGAATAAATGAACTACCCCAAATCAATGCTAATGCAATGAGCAGTATAATTGGTAAGAATTGTTTAATTTTCGACATATATTTTTTCAGCCTGCAAATTAGAAATATATTTTCGTGTCTTTGAGATTTATTTCTATTTTTAAACAATGAGTAATTTTTTTGAAACACCAATCGAATTTTTGAAGGGAATTGGTCCAACTAAAGCCGATGTGCTTAAAAAAGAGTTGGGCATTTTTACTTTTCAAGACTTAATGTTTCATTACCCATTTCGTTATATAGATCGCACAAAGTACTATCAGATAAAAGAAGTTACCCCAGAGCTGCCATTTATTCAGTTTGTCGGTAAATTAATTAATAAGCAAGTTATAGGAGAAAGACAAGGCAAAAGATTGGTAGCACAATTCGAAGATGCCACCGGAATCATCGAATGTGTTTGGTTTCAGAGTTTAAAATGGGCCGATAAAAGTTTAATTATTGGTACAAGTTATGTGGTATTTGGCAAGCCAACTTACTTCGGTGCGAAAGCGAATATTGTTCACCCCGAAATTGAAACTATTGCTAATCACGATCAAACGGTAGCAACGGCATTGCAACCAGTTTACAATACCACCGAAAAATTAAAGTCATTTTATTTAGATAGTAAAGGTTTTTTAAAAATTCAGAAGCAATTATTAAGCGTTGCTTTAAAAGAAATTAAAGAGAATTTACCAGAAAGCATTTTGTCGAAATACCAAATGCTCTCTAGAGCAGAGGCAATAGCAGAAATTCATTTCCCAACAGATGCAAAAAAACTACAGCGCGCAACCGCTAGGTTAAAATTCGAAGAACTTTTTTTAATACAAATAAAGTTATTAAAAATTAATTCCAACAGAAAATTAAAGTCTCGTGGTTTTATATTAAATAAAGTTGGCGATTTATTCAATCAGTTTTATAAAGAAAAAATACCATTTGAATTAACTGGCGCACAAAAAAGAGTAGTCAAAGAAATTAGGGCAGATACTGTTTCTGGCATGCAGATGAACAGGCTATTACAAGGCGATGTAGGCAGCGGCAAAACCATGGTTGCACTGTTAACTATGTTGTTGGCAATAGACAACGGATTTCAAACTTGTTTAATGGCGCCTACAGAAATTTTAGCCCAACAACATTTTCAATCACTCAAAGACTTGCTCTCCGATTTACCCGTGAATATTAAAGTATTAACGGGCTCAGCAAAATCAAAAGCGCGCAAAGAAACATTAGCCGAATTAATTTCGGGCGAATGCAATATTGTGGTAGGCACGCATGCCTTAATTGAAGAGACCGTTCAGTTTAAAAATTTAGGCATGGTGGTAATTGATGAGCAACATCGATTTGGTGTAGAGCAAAGGGCGAAACTTTGGCGCAAAAATTCGCAAGCACCGCATGTGTTAGTGATGACAGCAACTCCCATTCCAAGAACATTGGCCATGACACTTTACGGAGATTTAGACGTGTCGGTTATTGATGAATTACCTGCAGGAAGAGTGCCGATTGAAACGGTACACCAGAACGAATCTCAACGACTAAGACTCAATGCATTTATTGCCAAAGAAATTGAAAAAGGCAGACAAGTTTATGTAGTATATCCCTTAATAAAAGAATCGGAAAAATTAGATTTATTAAATTTAACGGAAGGCTACGAAAGTATAATACGGACATTTCCATTACCCAAGTATAAAGTGTCTGTGGTGCATGGCCAATTGAAACCTGCCGACAAAGAGTTTGAAATGCAGCGATTTGTAAAAGGAGAAACCCAAATTATGGTTGCCACAACTGTAATAGAAGTAGGTGTAAATGTTCCGAATGCTTCGATCATGGTGATTGAAAATGCGGAACGATTTGGTTTGTCTCAACTCCATCAATTAAGAGGTAGAGTAGGCAGAGGATCCGAAAAATCTTATTGTATTTTAATGTCGGGCAATAAATTATCTAACGATGGAAAAACCAGGTTACAAACCATGGTGAATACCAGTAATGGTTTTGAAATCTCCGAAATCGATTTACAATTACGCGGCCCCGGTGATTTACAGGGCACCCAACAAAGTGGGGTCTTAGACTTACACATTGCCGATCTTGCAAAGGACCAAAGAATTTTACAAGAGGCCAGGGTAGCCGCGCAAGAAATTTTAGCAACAGATGTAAATTTAACAAGCGCAGACAACAGCAGGCTAAGAGCTTATCTTTCCTTGCAAAAATCAAATCAAATTAATTGGGAGCAAATTTCGTAGGGTATGTTATTCTAACATCCATATACCTAACCAGAAGCCCATTTTCTGTGTTTTTAAAAAAAATTAAAACACTTAGGCCTTTAATAGGTTATGATATTGATAATTTACAACAATGAAATTAGTAGTAACGCGTCCTTGGATGCAAATTACTTTACTAGCAGCGAGCATATATAATCTGATTTGGGGTTTTACAACTTTGTTAAACCCGCAGCAATTATTTAACAACTTGCATTTACAGCTACCCAATTACCTAGTAATGTGGCAGGGAATTGCATTTGTTGAAATTTTATTCGGATTTGGCTATTTACTAGCAAGCAAACAGCCTTTTAAACACTGGATTATTGTGCTATTGGGGCTGTTGTTAAAAACAGCCATTGTGTTTGGTTTCGTTTATTTATGGTGGCAGAATAAATTGCCAATTAATCTATTTACTCATGTTTTAGCGAATGATATTATTTGGATAATTCCATTTGCACTCATTTTATATTACACATTTGAAAACGCGCAATGTAACCGCGAACTCAGTGCATACAATATGCACGAAAGAAAATTAAAATCGCTCGATAGCATAATTACCAACCAAGGCTTAAGTTTAGCAACCTATTCTGATCAACAACCAACCATGCTTGTTTTTTTAAGACATTTTGGATGTACTTTTTGCAAAGAGGCATTACGAGAGATTAAAAAAAATAGGGCAGCAATCGAATCCGAAGGAACCAAAATTATTCTAGTGCATTTAGCCGACGAATTAGAAGCTGCCGCAGCCACCCAAAAATATCATATAGCAGACCTTCCGCGCATCAGCGATCCTGACAAAAAATTATACAAAGCATTTGGTTTGCAAAGAGGTAGTTTTGTACAATTGCTCGGGTTCAACGTAATTATAAGAGGTATAGTAGCTGGGTTAATAAAAGGGAATTTCCCCCAAAAACCAAATGCAGATCCTTTTCAAATGCCAGGGGTGTTTTTACTTTTTAAAGGAGCGGTATTGCAAACGTTCAAACACACTACTTCTGCAGATCGCCCAGACTATATCGAACTGGCTAAAATTGAATCGAAAAATTAGCCCTTATATTCTATAATATTCCTATTTTTGTGCCTTAATTTAATTCTTTTATGAGCACAAATCGCGGTCCAATATCTCAATTTATCGAGAAAAATTATTTGCATTTTAATGCAGCAGCATTAGTCGATGCAGCAAAAGGTTACGAAAAGCATTTACTCGAAGGAGGTAAAATGATGATCACCTTAGCTGGGGCAATGAGTACTGCCGAATTGGGTATTTCTTTAGCAGAAATGATTCGCCAAGGTAAAGTGGACATTATATCTTGTACCGGCGCTAATTTAGAAGAAGACATCATGAATTTGGTTGCTCATAAAAGCTATAAACGCGTTCCGAATTATAGAGATTTAAGCCCACAAGATGAATGGGATTTGTTAGAAAAAGGATATAACAGGGTAACAGATACTTGCATTCCAGAAGAAGAGGCATTTCGTAGAATACAAAAGCATATAGTAAAACAGTGGAAAGATGCAGAAGCGCAGGGGGAAAGATTTTTGCCTCATGAATTTATGTATAAGCTCTTGCTCTCTAAAGACATGGAGCAATATTACGAGATTGATCCTAAAAACTCTTGGATGTTAGCAGCAGCAGAACGCAATTTGCCAATTATCTGTCCGGGATGGGAAGACTCCACCATGGGGAATATTTTTGCATCTTATTGTATTAAAAATGAGTTGAGCCCATCAACTATGAAATCTGGTATTGAATACATGATGTATTTAACCGATTGGTATAGAGCTAACTCTGCTGGAAAAGGTGTTGGATTTTTTCAAATTGGTGGTGGTATTGCTGGAGATTTTCCAATTTGCGTAGTACCTATGATGTACCAAGATTTGGAATGGCATGATGTACCTTTTTGGAGTTATTTCTGTCAAATATCTGATTCCACTACATCTTACGGGTCTTACTCTGGCGCAGTGCCTAACGAAAAAATTACTTGGGGTAAGTTAGACATCGACACACCTAAATTTATTGTGGAGTCTGATGCTACCATTGTTGCTCCCTTAATTTTCGCTTGGATTTTAAAGCAATAATTTTCGTTCTATTTAGAATCGTTCGAAATAATATATAATGTCTTCGAATTGTCATAGAAATGAAATAAAATCCTATTTTTGTGCCACCTAATAAGGCTTTTTAGGTTCAATTAAGCCGCATTTATTTAGGTAAAAATTTAATAAATAATAGAACATTTTTTTCATAAGATATTAATTATCAATTTATATGGGTTTTAATTTCTCGTTAACAAAAAATCACTCATTAAAAGCAACCCTCACGCTATTTTTTGCAATCGCTTGTGTTAGTTTTTCAAACGCTCAAGATTTAAAAGCAGGAGAAAGTCTTTTTAAAGCAAACTGTACTTCATGTCATGCTATTGATAGAAAAGTTATTGGTCCTGCATTAAAAGATGTAATCGAAGCGCAAGATCAAGCTTGGATGGTGAAGTGGATTAAAAATTCGCAGTCGCTTGTGAAAGCTGGCGATCCTGCTGCGGTTAAGATTTTTAATGAATACAATCAGTCTATCATGAGTTCATTTCCGCAATTTTCGGATGATGACGTGAAAAGTATTATCGCTTATGTGAAAACAGAGCGAGACAAGCCAAAGACTGCGCCAGCAGATGCGGCTGGAGCTGGAACGGGAGCAAATGCTAGCGCTGTTAATGATTATACCATCACAGGTTTGGTGATATTAATTGCCGTTTTAATTTTAGTTGTTTATGTTTTAAACAGAGTTATTAATTCTTTAGAGAAATTAATTCGAATCAATAATGGTGAAGTTGTTGATGCTGTTGTTAATGTGATAAAAGAAAAAGTATCTACTTTTAAATGGGTTCTATTAAATAAGAAAAAAGTATTTTATGCAGTAATGTTATTCATTTTTGTTTTTAGTGGATGGGCTTGGGATCAAATGTATAACATCAATGTAAATACAGGATACCAACCAGTTCAACCAATTGCATTCTCTCACGAATTACATGCTGGTATCAATCAAATCAATTGTCAATATTGCCATTCAGGTGCATTCAAATCTAAAAACGCAAGTATTCCTTCTTTAAATGTTTGTATGAATTGCCACAATTATGTACAAGCAACAGCTAAATACAATGGAGAGATTTCGCCAGAAATCAAAAAGATTTATACTGCTTTAGATTACAATCCAGATACCCGTATTTACGGAAAAAATACGAAGCCAATTGAGTGGGTTAGAATTCACAACCTTCCAGACTTCGCTTATTTCAATCACTCGCAACACGTTAAAGTTGCAGGTTTGGCTTGTCAGCAATGCCATGGTCCAGTAGAGAAAATGACGGAAGTATATCAATATTCACCGCTAACTATGGGCTGGTGTATTAACTGTCACAGAACAACAGAAGTTAACTCAAAAGGCAATGCTTATTATGATAAAATTCTTGCAGCGCATGAAGATATCAAAAAAGGCAAAAAAGTTACGGTTGCTATGTTAGGTGGTTTAGAGTGTGTAAAGTGTCATTATTAATAAGAAATTAGATTTTAAAATATCGTCATATAAATGATGGAAAATAACGAAAAAAAATATTGGAAAGGTTTAGAGGAATTGCATGCAAGTCCCGACTTTGTAAAGCACAAAAGCAACGAGTTTGCAGAAGAACTTCCAATTGATGAATTATTAACGGAGTCTAAAGTAAATACTCCAACTCCTCGTAGAGATTTCCTAAAAGCTTTAGGATTTGGTATGGGTGCAGTTGCTTTGGCGGCTTGTAATGAAGCGCCAGTGCAAAGGGCAATTCCTTACTTAATAAAGCCAGAAGAAATTGTACCAGGTATTCCTAACTATTATACTTCCAACTATAATGGCTTAGGTATTTTGGTAAAAACAAGAGAAGGTCGTCCTATTAAAATAGAAGGCAACCCGAACGATCCTATTTCTATGGGTGGAACGGATGCACAAGCGCAAGCGGCTGTTTTAGATTTATACGATACAGCTAGATTAAAAAATCCGGTAGTTAAAGGAGTAGATGCTAATTGGGATGCTGCAGATAAACTTGTGAAATCAAGTCTAGCAGAGATCGCAACAAAAGGTGGTAATATTAGAATTTTAACAGATACTATTTTGTCTCCATCTACTCAGTCTGTTATTGCAGATTTTTCAAGCAAATACGCAAATGTAAAGCAAGTAATTTTTGATGCTACTTCTTATTCAGGTATCATTAATGCAAATAAAAATAGTTTCGAAAAAGCAGGTATTCCATCTTATAAGTTTGACAAAGCTGCAGTTGTAGTTAGTTTTGATGCAGACTTTTTAGGTACTTGGATTTCTCCTGTAGAATTTACTAGACAATATGTTTCCCTAAGAAATCATAAAAGTTTAGAAAACAAAAAAATGTCGCGTCACATTCAAATCGAAACAGGTTTGAGTATGACTGGTACAAATGCTGATGCAAGAATTGCAATCAAGCCTTCTCAACATGGAAGCGCTGTAATTGCTTTATACAATGAGCTTGCTACTTTAGCAGGTGCTGCAAAAGTAACGGCAACCGATTTGCCATTCGCCAAAAAATTAACAGCCATCGCCAAAGAATTATGGGCGGCTAAAGGAAACTCATTAGTAGTTTCTGGCTCCAATGATGTTTCTATTCAAGTGGTAATTAATGCAATCAATGCCATCTTAGGTAACTACGGTAACAGCATTGATTTAGATAATTTATCAAATCAATATCAAGGTAACGATGCAGAGATGCAAGACTTACTTGCAGAAATGAATGCGGGTAAAATAGATGCATTATTTATTTTAGGTGCAAATCCTGCTTACAGTTTTGCGCAAGCAACTGCATTTACAAATGCAATGGCTAAAGTAAAATTGAAAGTGTCATTTGCAGATAGAGCAAACGAAACAGCTGCTAGCTGTGATGTGATTGCACCAAACACCCATTTCTTAGAATCATGGGATGATGTTTCTGCTAGAACAGGCGTTTACAGTGTAGTTCAGCCTACAATTTCACCGGTATATAATTCCAGACCAGCTGCTCAATCACTATTATTGTGGGCAGATTTACCTTCAGATTATTTAGCATATATAAAAGCATATTGGGAGAAAAATATTTATCCATCTGTTGCAAATGCCGGAACGTTTACTAATTTCTGGGAAGCAAGTTTGCAAACTGGTTCGGTAGTTATTAACCAACAAGTTGCTAAATCATACGCATTCAATAAAGACATCAACGCGGTTGCAAATACTATTCGCAATGCAAATAAAAATACAAGCGCAGTAGAATTGGCCATTTACCAAAACACTGCGATTAGAAATGGCGAGCATGCAAACAATCCTTGGTTGCAAGAAATGCCAGATCCAGTTTCTAAAGTAACTTGGGATAACTACGCTGCTATTAATCCAATTTTTGCAAAAGAATTGGGCTTAACAGAAAACAGTATGGTTACTATTAAGTCTGCTAACAATACCGTAACACTTCCAGTATTAATGCAACCGGGCCAAGCAATGGGCACTGTTTCTGCTGCAATTGGATATGGTAGAACGGCGGCTGGAAAAGCAGGTTCAAATGTTGGGGTAAATATGTATCCTTTCTTATCAACTGTAAATGGAACTTTCCAAAATTACAATTCAACAATTGAATTAGTAAAAGCAGAAGGCAGCTACGAATTAGCACAAACACAAACGCATCATACCATTGAAGGTAGAGATATTGTTCAAGAAAAAACTTTAGCAGTTTATGCAGGTCATGAGCCTGCTGCAGAAGGCGAGCACCATGCATCTGGCGAACATGCCGAAAGCAAAGGCGAGCATCATGCAGATTTATGGGCAGCGTACCAAAAGAATGGTCATCACCATTGGGCAAGGACTATCGACCTAAACGCTTGTACTGGTTGTGGCGCTTGCGTGGTAGCATGTAACTCCGAAAACAACGTACCAGTTGTTGGTCGTGATGAAGTGCGTCGTCGTAGAGAAATGCACTGGATTCGCATCGATCGTTATTATACTTTCGAAGACAATGCTGGTAAAGAAATTACAAGAGAAAAAGAATACAATCAAGTTGAAAATTACGAGAATGTAAAAGTGATTCATCAACCAATGTTATGTCAACATTGCGATCACGCACCTTGCGAAACAGTTTGTCCTGTATTAGCAACCATGCACTCTTCAGAAGGCTTAAATCAAATGGCTTATAACCGTTGCGTAGGAACTCGTTATTGCGCAAACAACTGTCCATATAAAGTGCGTCGTTTCAACTGGTTTAACTACTGGAACGATGATCGTTTTGCAAATTACTTACATAACGAAGCAGCATACTTGGCTCTAAACCCAGATGTTACTACCCGTTTCAGAGGAGTAATGGAAAAATGTTCATTCTGTGCACAAAGAATTCAAGCTGGAAAATTAAAAGCGAAAATCGAACACCGTCCATTAAAAGATGGCGATGTAGTAACTGCTTGTCAGCAAGGTTGCCCTGCTAATGCAATTGTTTTCGGAGACGTTAACGATCCAAATTCTGAAGTTGCAAAATTAATTAAAGGTGATAGAACTTATTTCGTATTAGAAGAAATCAATGTTCAACCTGGAATTGGTTATATGACCAAAGTAAGAAATACAATAGAATCATAATTTAAAAGGATAAAATTTATATCGTATGTCATCACACAGCGAATCAATAATAAGAGAACCGTTAATTACCGGTAAAGCCATCAGCTACAGTCAAATTACTGAAGATGTTTGCGCCCCAGTAGAAAGAATGCCAAGCAAAGCTTGGTGGATCGGATTCAGTATTGCAGTTGCCGGATTGCTTTTATGGATAATCGCAGTAAGCTATACCTTTTGGAATGGTATAGGTGCTTGGGGTTTAAATAAAACAGTTGGCTGGGCATGGGATATTACCAACTTTGTTTGGTGGGTAGGTATCGGTCACGCCGGAACTTTAATCTCTGCTATTCTTTTATTATTTCGTCAGAACTGGAGAAACTCTATTAACCGATCAGCAGAAGCAATGACCATTTTTGCCGTTATTTGTGCGGCATCATTTATTATTGCGCATATGGGCCGTGCATGGCTTTTTCATTGGGCATTACCATTGCCAAATCAATACGGTTCTTTATGGGTTAACTTTAACTCTCCATTAGTTTGGGACGTTTTCGCTATCTCTACTTATTTCTCTGTTTCTTTAATTTTCTGGTACACTGGTTTATTACCAGATATTGCAACCATCAGAGACCGTGCACAAGGATTAAGAAGAAGAATTTATTCTATCCTATCATTTGGTTGGAATGGTTCGGCAAAAACTTGGCAACGTTTCGAAACAGTCTCGTTAATTTTAGCGGGTGT
>CAIMAP010000167.1 GCA_903838995.1 uncultured bacterium
GAAATCAATACGATCCATAATACCAATAATCCAAAATAGAACTCCAAAATAAAGATGCCGTAATTACCTAAAACGCTTATTCCTTGTTGCGCAATAACTGCGGTCATGGCTCCAAACACTGCAAATGGTGCAAAATTCATCACAAAACCAGTAACTTTTAACATTACTTCTGCTAAGGCATCCATTGCTTTAATAACGCCTTTGCCTTTTTCGCCAATAGCAGCTGTTCCTATTCCAAAGAATAAAGAAAATACGATAATTTGAAGGATTTCATTTTTGGCCATGGCTTCAAAAATACTTTTTGGAAACACATGTTTGATAAATTCTTTGACAGATAAAGCCGCTTTTTCAATGCCTGTGCTAGCTGTTTCTGGTGGTAAAGCTAAGGCCATCATTTTACCGGGTTGAAATAAATTTACTAAAATCATTCCTAAAAAAAGCGAAACAAAAGTGGCCGAAAGAAACCATAATAATGTTTTGCCGCCAATTCTACCCACGGCATTTAAATCTCCTAATTTGGCAACGCCAACTACTAAAGTGGCAAAAACCAAAGGAGAAATAATCATTTTAACTAAATTCAAAAAGATATCACTCAAAATGGGAATAAATTCTACAAAGCCGGCCACACCTGGTAATGTGCTATTCACATTACAATAGAAGCCGGTCGCAATACCTAAAATAAGCGCTAAAAAAATGGATAAGGTTAATTTATTTTTCATGATATATTATTGATTGCTCGAACCTTCATTCCACATTTGGTTTTTCAAAACATAAGTGCTGTCGTTTTTTTTCGACCAAACATTTAGGTAATTATAATCTCCAATAGTTACTGTATCATTTGTTCCTGAAATAATTGAAATAAATTCAGCAGAACCAGTCGCTATAATTTGATCGTCGGAACCGTAAACCTTATTCACATGGTATTTTATTCCACACAAACCAAAATCATAAGCATTTTTATACCAGTTTTGAACAGCCTTAATTCCTTTACTTCCAGCTTCACCTGGAGGATATATAGTTGCATCTGCAGCAAATACCTTAGTTAAACTATCTGCATCTTTATTGGCTACTAAAATCAATAGTTGCGCATCTGCTTTGCTGATAGCAGCTTTCATTTGTTCTTCGCTGTTGCCTTGTTTTGTTTGATTACAGGCAAAAAAGCTGCAAAGAGAGAGTAATAATAGGGCGAATTGGCTTTTTTTCATGGTTTGAATTTTTATTATTGCCCAATTTAACGAAGCAAACGTCAATTCCAAAATTTGTTCACAATTTGAATACAAAACTTATCTTTGCAGCATGTGGTATAATAATATTTTAGAAACAATTGGAAATACACCTTTAGTGAGGTTAAATAAAATCACCAAAGCAATTCCTGCAATCGTATTGGCAAAAGTGGAATCTACCAATCCAGGTAATTCCATTAAAGACCGTATGGCATTAAAAATGATTGAAGATGCAGAACGCGATGGTAGGTTAAAACCAGGTGGAACCATCATTGAAGGTACTTCTGGCAATACAGGCATGGGTTTAGCCATTGCAGCGGTTATAAAAGGGTATAAATGTATTTTCACTACCACAGATAAACAATCAAAAGAAAAAGTGGATGCTTTGCGAGCATTTGGTGCAGAAGTTATTGTTTGTCCAACCAATGTTGAACCCGAAGATCCGCGTTCTTATTATTCGGTATCTTCTAGATTAGTGAACGAAATTCCGAATGCTTGGAAACCCAATCAATACGATAACTTATCAAATTCATTGGCTCATTACGAGCAAACCGGACCCGAAATTTGGAAACAAACCGATGGTAAAATTACCCATTTAGTTGTTGGGGTTGGAACGGGTGGTACCATTTCTGGAACTGCAAAATATTTAAAAGAACAAAATCCAGCTATTAAAATTATTGGTATAGATACATACGGTTCTGTATTTAAAAAATACAAAGAAACGGGCATCTTCGATAAAGAAGAAATTTATCCATACATCACCGAAGGAATTGGCGAAGATTTTTTACCAGAAAATGTTGATTTTTCTTTAATCGATCAATTCGAAAAAGTGACTGATAAAGATGCTGCTTTAATGACTAGAGAAATTGCCAGACAAGAAGGAATATTTGCTGGAAACTCAGCAGGTTCGGCTATTGCAGGCTTATTACAAATAAAAAACCAATTCAAAGAAGGGGATGTGGTTGTTGTTATTTTTCACGATCATGGAACGCGTTATTTAGGAAAAATGTATAACGATGATTGGTTACGCGAACGTGGTTTTTTAGAAAGAAATAAAGCAAAATACGCAGAAGATTTAATTGCCAATCATCGAGAATTAAATTTAATTACGGTAAACGAAAATAGTTTAGTTGCAGAGGCTTGTGAGAAAATGAATAAATATGGAATTTCTCAAATTCCAGTGGTGAATAATGAAGGACATTTTGTAGGTTCTTTAACAGACACACATTTATTTTCTATTTTATTAAATGACGAATCGGTTAAAACAAAACCAACTAAAGAAGTGATGCAAGCGCCATTCACGCAGGTGTCTTCAAATGCAACTATAGAAGAAGTTTCAAAGAAATTAACTAAAGATAATCCGGCTGTAATTGTACAAGACAGAGGTGGTAATGTACACATCATCACTAAATATGATGTTATTCAATCTATTGCAGAATAAAGCAATAGATTGAATTAAACTCTTTTAATATCGGCACCAATTGCAATTAATCTTGCTTCAATATCTTGGTAGCCTCTATCAATTTGTTCAATATTTGAAATTACACTTTTTCCTTCTGCCGAAAGAGCGGCAATTAATAAAGATACACCTGCTCTAATATCTGGAGAAGTCATGGCAATTCCTCTTAGTTGTGTTTTTCTACCTAAGCCTATAATGTTAGCTCTGTGTGGATCACAAAGAATTATCTGTGCGCCCATGTCTATTAATTTATCGACAAAGAATAACCTACTTTCAAACATTTTTTGATGTATTAAAACACTGCCTTTTGCTTGTGTAGCTACTACTAAAACAATACTCAATAAATCTGGTGTAAAACCAGGCCAAGGAGAATCTGCAATTGTTAAAATAGAACCATCAATAAAAGTTTCTATTTCATAAATATCTTGAGAAGGAATAAAAATATCATCACCTCTGCGCTCTAATTTAATACCTAGTTTTTTGAAAACTTCTGGTATCATTCCTAATTCATCGTACTGTACATTTTTGATGGTAATTTCTGATTGAGTCATTGCTGCAAGGCCAATAAAACTGCCTATTTCAATCATATCTGGCAACATTCTATGTTCGCAACCACCAAGTTTTTCTACTCCTTCAATGTTTAATAAATTAGATCCTAAACCGGTAATTTTAGCACCCATCGCATTTAACATTTTACATAATTGTTGAATGTAAGGTTCGCATGCTGCGTTATAAATAGTGGTAGTACCTTTTGCTAAAACTGCCGCCATTAAAATGTTTGCAGTTCCGGTAACAGATGCTTCGTCTAATAACATGTATGCACCTTTGAGCTCGGTTGCATCTACACTAAAGAATGAATCTTTTTGATCGTATGAAAATTTTGCACCTAATTTTTCGAATCCAAGAAAATGCGTATCGAGTCTTCTTCTACCAATTTTATCGCCACCTGGTCTTGGAATAAATGCGCGTTTAAATCTTGCTAATAAAGGCCCTACAATCATTACAGAGCCTCTTAATGAAGATCCTTTTTGTTTAAAAACTTCCCCTTTAAAATATTCTTGATCAATTTGATCTGCTTGAAAAGTATAAGTGTCTTTAGATTCTCTTACAACTTTTACGCCCATGTCTTGTAATAAATCAATTAATTTATTGACATCGACAATGTCTGGAATGTTTGAAATTCTAACAACTTGATCGGTTAATAAAACCGCAGAAATGATTTGCAAAGCTTCGTTCTTTGCTCCTTGAGGAGTAATTTCTCCCTTTAGTTTTTTACCGCCAATTATCTCAAAACTTTGCATATGATCGAATTAATATCTTTGTTTACCGTTTGAATTTTTCTTATTCCTATTGTTGTTATTATTGTTTTTTCCGTGGTTATTCTTGTGGTTGTTTGTCCTACCAGCATTGGGTTTGGGTCTGCTTACTTCCACTTTTACTAAATTGATATTTTCATCAAAAGTTAATTCATTATTTGATAAAATTTTCAAGTCTTTGATAATTGTTTCGTCGGCAACAGAATCTTTATTCCAAGTGACATAAGCCATTTTCATAAAGTTTGCAATTGACGCAGTCATTTGTGCTTGTTGAGCAGGATCTTCTAGCGTTTTTGCTTTTTGAATTAATAATTCGTTCGTCTTACCGTAATGTTTGTATTTAATTTTATTCGTTGGATAAGGAACTACTTGTGGTTTTGTTTCAAAAGACTCTCTAGATGGAATAGGATAGGGCGAATCAACATCTAAATCAAAATCAGCAATAATGAATAAATGATCCCAAAGTTTATGTTTAAAATCGGCAACATCTCTTAAATGTGGGTTTAAAAAACCCATTAAATCGATTACTGCTTGCGCATGAATATTCCTATTTTCTTTTGTTTCTAAAGTTTTAATAAAGCGAACCATATTTTGAATGTTTCTGCCATATTCGGCATAAAGCAAACTGGGTCTTTGGGTGTTATAATCGAATTCCATATGGTGTATTTTACTGTGTTGAGTTATAGTATCTTGGATTTTCCAGGCTATTTTACAATTCGCAGTTTAGCAAATTTAAGTAAAAGTTGCTTCTGTCCTAATTCTTTGAACAGAATTGTTGTTTTTATGTCGGATGGAGGCCCATCAAGGGTTAAAACCTTTCCAAAACCAAATTTTTGATGTTCTACTTCCATGCCAATTTCAATTTCTTTTGGATCAGACGCTACAAAATCTCCATTTACTTGGTGCGTAAAGGCTTTAGCCAGCACCGATTTTTGAGGTGTTGGCTTATTGGTCGGACTTATTTTAGTATAACTATTGGTATCATGATCTAAATAGCCAGCATTTTTCAATGGTTTGGCAGTAAACTTAGGATCTAAATATTGCGCGTCTATTTCGTCTATAAATCGACTCGGTTCGCAAGATATTAAGGTTCCCCAGCGATACCTAGAAGTTGCAAACGATAGTGTTAATTTGCTTTCTGCGCGGGTAATTGCAACGTAAAATAACCTGCGTTCTTCTTCCAAGTCTGTTCTAGCAGTAAGAGACATTTGAGAAGGGAATAAATTTTCTTCCAATCCAACAATGTAAACATTTTTGAATTCTAGTCCTTTAGCAGAATGGATGGTCATTAAAGAAACGGTGTCTTTGTCTTGCTCATTGGCTGCTTCGTTGCCAGTTAATAAAGCAACATCTTGCAAGAAACCCCCTAAGCCAATATCTTCGGTACTTTCGTTCTCCGTATAATCTTTAATTCCGTTCAATAATTCTTGAATATTTTCGTATCGACTCAAACCTTCAATAGATTTATCGTCGTATAAATCTTTTAATAAACCAGTTTGTTTAGCAATGTGATTAGCCACTTCAAAAGCATTCTCCGATTTAATCATTACCCCAAAACTTTTAATCATGGTATAGAATTCTTCAATTACTTTACCAGATTTTCCGCCTATAAATTGGGAAGCAGTTTCGGCAATACTTAATAGTGTTTTGTTTTGTTCGTCTGCTGCTATAATTAATTTATCTAAACTGGTTTTGCCAATTCCTCTAATAGGATAATTGATCACTCTTTTAAAGGCTTCTTCGTCTGCAGGGTTAACAGCTAAACGGAAATAAGCTATTAAATCTTTTACTTCTTTTCGTTGATAAAAAGATAACCCACCATATATTTTATAAGGAATATTCAGCTTTCTTAAGCCTTCTTCCATGGCCCTAGATTGAGAGTTAGTTCTATACAGAATCGCAAAGTCTGAATTGTTAAGGTTGAGGCTGGCTTTGTCTTGCATAATAGATTCAGCAACTAATTTTCCTTCCTCGTTATCACTAAAAGCCCGCAATAAAGTAATTTTTTCTCCAGTTTCTTTTTCCGAAAAAATATTCTTTTTTAATTGCTCTTGATTATTAGCTATAATACCATTAGCAACATTTACAATATTTTGAGTTGAACGGTAATTTTGTTCCAACTTATATACATTTAAGTCGGGATAATCTTTCTCGAAATTTAAAATATTTTGAATATTCGCACCTCTAAACGCATATATACTTTGGGAATCATCGCCAACCACACAAATGTTTTCGTGAATGGCAGCCAGTTTTTTAACAATTAAATATTGTGCATAATTGGTATCCTGGTACTCATCTACCATAATGTATTTAAACTTGTTTTGATATTTGTACAATACCTCCGGATGCTCTCTTAGTAGTATGTTTGTTTTGTACAATAAATCGTCAAAATCCATGGCACCGGCTTTCATGCATCTGCCTGCATAAATCGAATAGATATAACCAATTTTACTTCTTCCTGAAGCATAATCATCGCCTTGAATAGTCGCATTATCGTTGTATTCTTGAGCAGAAATTAAATTGTTTTTTGCAGAAGAAATTCTATTGTAAACATGGTTTACATTATATAATTTTTCGTCGAGTGTTTGTTCTTTAATGATGGCTCTTAATAAGCTTTTACTGTCATCGGTATCGTAAATAGTAAAGTTTGCTGGATAACCAATCTTATCTGCTTCTATGCGCAAGATTTTGGCAAATAACGAGTGAAAAGTACCCATCCAAATATTTTTGGCTTCGGGGCCAACAATTTGGTTGATACGATCACGCATTTCTTTGGCTGCTTTATTGGTAAAAGTTAAGGCTAGAATAGCGAATGGATCGGCACCTTGTTTAATGATATGGGCTATGCGCATGGTAATCACTCTGGTTTTTCCAGAGCCTGCACCCGCAATAATCATCATTGGGCCTTTTATGTTTTCAACAGCAGCTTGCTGTTGTGGATTTAAATTAGCTAAATAGTTCAAAACTCCTCCTCATCGTAAGGTATCAAAAGTACAATTTAATTGCTAAAATTTATAGCCAAATATTTTTTAGATTTCGCATTTTGTGGATATCGCTATTGCTTTTTTTCCTACTTTAGCCTTCAGAAAAAACTTAATTATGGAGCATATAAAAAACTACATCGATCAACATAAAGATCGTTTTTTAAACGAGTTATTAGATTTATTAAAAATTCCTTCTGTGAGTGCAGATTCTGCTTATGCAGCAGATGTAATGAAAACAGCGGAGTTTGTTAAAGATAAATTAATTGCTGCAGGTGCAGATAAAGTGGAAGTTTGCCCAACGGCAGGCTATCCAATTGTATACGGCGAAAAAATAATCAGCCCAAATTTACCTACAGTTTTAGTATACGGACATTACGATGTTCAACCTGCAACACCATTAGAATTATGGGATACACCACCATTCGAACCTACCATTCGTAAAACAGCTATTCATCCAGAAGGTGCTATTTTTGCTAGAGGATCTTGCGATGATAAAGGACAAATGTATATGCATGTTAAAGCATTCGAATTAATGATGCAAACAAATACATTAGCTTGTAATGTTAAATTTATGATTGAAGGCGAAGAAGAAGTGGGCTCATCGAATTTAGGCATTTTTGTAAAAGCAAATAAAGAAAGATTAAAAGCAGATGTAGTGTTAATTTCTGACACTTCTATACTAGCAAACGACTTACCCTCAATTGACTGTGGCTTAAGAGGATTAAGCTATGTAGAGGTAGAAGTTACCGGACCCAACCGCGATTTACACTCTGGTGTTTACGGTGGAGCAGTAGCTAATCCAATCAATATTTTAGCTAAAATGATTGCGCAAATGCATGATGAAAATAACCACATTACTATACCTGGTTTTTATGATCAAGTATTAGCAGTTTCTGAAACTGATCGTGCAGAAATGGCAAAAACACCATTTGATTTAAAAGATTACATAACCGATTTACAAGTTTCGGAAGATTGGGGAGAAAAAGGATATTCAACAATCGAAAGAACTGGAATTCGTCCAACGCTAGATGTGAATGGTATTTGGGGCGGTTATACAGGTGAGGGTGCAAAAACAGTTTTGCCATCTAAAGCCTTCGCAAAAATTTCTATGCGTTTGGTTCCTAATCAAACATCGGCAGAAATCACTAAATTATTTTCAGATTATTTTACCAGCATTGCACCTAAATCTGTAACAGTTTCTGTAAGACCACATCATGGTGGCGAACCCGTTTTAACACCAACAGATTCTATTGCTTTCAAAGCAGCAAGTAAAGCAATGGAAACAACATACGGCAAAACACCTATTCCTACTAGGGGTGGAGGCAGTATTCCAATTGTTGCGCTATTCGAAAAAGAATTAGGATTAAAATCTGTATTAATGGGATTTGGTTTAGATTCTGATGCATTGCATTCACCAAACGAACATTATGGTTTGTTTAATTATTACAAAGGCATCGAAACCATTCCATTGTTTCATGAATATTTTGCAGCCATGAGCAAATAATAAGATGAATCAACTTGCTGCTGAGCGTTCGCTTTATTTATTACAACACGCCAACAACCCTGTAAATTGGTATCCATGGGGTAAAGAGGCTTTAGATAAAGCAATCGCTGAGCAAAAGTTACTCATTATTAGTATTGGTTACGCAGCTTGTCATTGGTGTCATGTAATGGAACACGAATGCTTCGAAGACCTCGAAGTTGCCGAAGTAATGAACAAGCATTTTGTATGTATTAAAATTGATCGAGAAGAACGACCCGACCTTGATCAAATTTATATGAATGCCTTGCAATTGATGAAAGGCCAAGGAGGTTGGCCACTCAACATTATTGCTTTACCCAATCAAAAACCAATTTATGGAGGAACTTATTTTAAAAAGTCCGACTGGATTGCAGTACTTCAAAACATCAATAGCTATTACCATCAAAATACTTCCGAAACCATTGCCTACGCTGATAAATTAACAGAAGGCATTCGTCAAATAGATCAAATTATACCCAATCAACAAGCGCCTAATTTCATTATCGAATCGCTTCAACAGTCGCTTGATAAAATTATTCCATATTACGATTTTACTTATGGCGCACACCAAGGGGC
>CAIMAP010000168.1 GCA_903838995.1 uncultured bacterium
AAGGAAAAAAATTGCACGACAAACGCGATACTTTAAAAGAAAAAGACGCAAAAATAGAAATGGATCGTCGCTTAAAATAGTTTTTAACAAAAAACTACCAAGCTTGCTCGCCTATCAAAGGCACAAATCTAAAGGATTCTAGCTCTTGTGTATGAAATTCTTTTTTGCTTACACGCGTCACTAAATTCATTTTCTGATTTTTTTCATCGCCAACTGGAATCACCATTTTACCTGTAATTTTTAATTGCGCTAATAAATTGGTAGGAATTGTTGGTGCACCAGCGGTGCAAATAATTTTATCGAATGGGCCTTTTTCTGCTAAGCCTTTAGAACCATCGCCAAAAAATAAATAGGCCTCTAATTTTAATTGATTAAAAAGTGCTTTTGTTTTTTCGTATAATTCTTCTTGTCTTTCTATCGAATAAACCTCGGCGCCTAAGGCTAACAAAACAGCTGTTTGATAACCCGATCCAGTGCCAATTTCTAAGACCACATCGCCTTCTGTAATTTCCAATAATTGACTTTGGTAAGCCACCGTGTGCGGATGCGAAATGGTTTGCCCAGCACCAATTTGAAAAGCTTTGTCTTCGTAGGCATGGTCCCAAAAATCTTTAGGAAAGAAAAAATGTCGAGGAACTTCTGCGATAACCGCCAATACCTTTTCGTCGTTGATGCCTTTTTTCTGTAATTGTGCGGCTAATAGCTTTCTTTCGCCTTTTTGGCGGTAGGTATCGGTAAATGCTGGAAAATTCATTTTTTATATACTATAAAGCCTTTTTTAGCGTTTAACGTTCAGTTATTTTCTAATTAATGGCTATAATTGCGCAAATTTAAATTGTTGTATGAGAAAACAAGCCCTGTTTTTAATTTTATTTGCCTTTTTTGCTGCTCAGCTATTCTCATCATGCGAAGTTATCAATCCTTCTGAAGAAATACCATGTTATCTTAGAATAGATTCATTTTTATTTGTCGATACGGTGAATGGCTCGCCCATTATCATTAATAGAAATACACAAAAAATTACCGATGCTTGGGTATTTGTTGATGGAAAACTAGTGGGCATATACGATTACCCTTCTGTTTTTCCGTTGTTAATTACAGAAGGTAAACACCGTGTAAGGGTATATGCAGGGGTGCTTAAAAATGGCAATGCCAACGACCGCGAAATATTTCCATTCTTTACTTCATATAATCAAGATATTTATTTTGAGAAAGGTAAAGCAGATACCATTTTACCTAAATATTCTTATGATAAAACCATAGTTAAATATCCAGTAGAGTGGGGCGACGATAAAGCAGAGGGTTTTGAAGGTGCTGGAACAATTTTTACAATTGCAGCAGGTAGCGCAGCCGATACCATATTTAAAACCAGTGTAGATTCTTTGGTGCTCGATGGAAATTATTCGGCCGAAATCATGTTAAATAAAACCGACTCTACCCTTAACATGGAAACGTCAAAATCCTATACTTTACCAACTAATCGAAGACCAGTTTACATCGAAATTTCTTATCGCACACAAACTACTTTAAGGGTAGGATTATATGGTATTAATATTATATCGGGAATGGTTACCGTTGTGCCTTTTATCAACTTAACCCCAACCAATGGCCAGTGGCGTAAAGTGTATTTAAATGTGGCCTCGGAGGTTTCATCATTTACTAATAATAAATTCAAGGTTTATATAAAAGCAGATCACCTTAAAACGCAAACACAGTCGCAAATTTTACTCGATAATTTTCAGCTTATTTATCAATGATCAATAAAAGGGTTCAAGCATTTAAATACATTATACTAGATTATATCTCGGCAGTATTGGTATGGGTGTGCTTTTTCGCTTATCGAAAAATTTATGTAGAGCCATTAAAGTTTGGTTATAGTATTCCACTCGATTTAGATAAAAATTTTTATTTAGCCATTATTTTTATTCCAATTTATTGGATGACTTTATACTATTTAACAGGTACTTATAAAAATGTATATAAAAAGTCGAGGTTAAAAGAAATGGTGCAAACCTTTAGCCAAATATTTTTGGGGGTATTGGTTATTTTCTTTGTGTTAATTTTAGACGACCAAGTAGCCAATTACACCGATTATTATTTATCCTTTTTAACCCTGGTTACGCTGCAGTTTTTCTTAACTTATATTCCTAGATTCATTATTACCACGCGTACCAAGTTTTTAGTAAAGAAGCGTATCATTGGTTTCAATACTTTATTAGTAGGTAGTAACGATAAGGCTTATAAACTTTTTAAAGAAATTGAAGATGCCAAAGAATCCGTAGGGTATAAGTTTTTAGGATTTGTGAATGGCACCATTAATCATCAAAACGATTTAGCAAAACACTTAAAACAATTAGGTACTTATGCCGAAATTGCAGCGGTTGTAAATAAATACCAAATCGACGAAGTAATTATAGCCATTGAATCTCGCGAGCACGATCATTTAAAAGCCATCATCGATGAGCTCGAAAATTCGCAAGCAGATGTAAAAATAATTCCAGATATGTACGATATCATTACCGGTTCGGTAAAAATGAATCACTTATTTGGTATTCCTTTAATTCAAATCAAAACAGATTTAATGCCTACTTGGCAAATGAATTTAAAAAGGTTTATTGATGTGGTGGTATCTCTTTTCTTTTTGATTTTACTTTCGCCTTTATATTTAATTACCGCCATCATTGTGAAATCGGGCTCTGCTGGTCCGGTGCTTTTTAGGCAAGATCGAATAGGTATGCAAGGAAAAGCTTTCAAGATTATAAAGTTTCGTTCGATGTACCTTGATGCGGAATCAAAAGGTCCACAACTTGCGAAAGAAAACGATCAAAGGGTAACCAACTTTGGAAAATTTATGCGTCGCACGCGTTTAGATGAAATTCCTCAATTTTATAATGTATTGCTAGGAGAGATGTCTTTAGTGGGCCC
>CAIMAP010000169.1 GCA_903838995.1 uncultured bacterium
AGCCATTTTTCAATATCAGGCCAATCATATTCCGGTTTACAAACAATATTTAAATGCTTTAAAAATTGATCCGGTTAAGGTTCAAACCATTCAAGAAATTCCTTTTTTACCCATAGAATTTTTTAAAAACAATAGCATTTGCTCCGACCCTTCAAATATTGAAATTACCTTTAGCTCTAGCGGAACAACCGGAAGCGAAACCAGTAAACACCCTGTCAACGATTTGCAAATTTACCGACAGAGTTACCGCAAAGCATTCGAACATTTTTATGGACCCTTGCAAGACTACTGTATACTAGCATTATTACCATCCTATTTAGAACGCAGTGGTTCTTCGCTTATTTATATGTGCGAAGACATCATTGAGCAAACCAAACAAAATGGCAGTGGATTTTATTTAAATGAATTTGCGCAAATCAAAAAAATCATTTCAGAAAATTCCAACAACAAAAAAATATTACTGATTGGTGTAACCTACGCCCTACTAGACTTTGCCGAGCAAATGCCATTTAAAATGGGCCATACCATTATCATGGAAACAGGTGGCATGAAAGGCAAAAGAAAAGAAATGCTGCGAGCAGAAGTGCACGAAATTTTAAGCAATGCATTTGGCCTTTCAAAAATTCATTCCGAATATGGTATGACCGAATTACTTTCGCAAGCTTATTCTAAAGGCGATGGTATTTTTGAATGCCCTGCTTGGATGCGAATATTAATTAGAGAAACTAACGACCCTTTTACTTTAGCTGAAACTGGAAGAACCGGTGGCGTAAATATTATCGACCTGGCAAACATTAACTCCTGCTCATTTATAGCCACACAAGATTTAGGAAAATTGCATGCCAATCATCAATTCGAAATTTTAGGCAGGTTTGACGATGCCGCGCTAAGAGGCTGTAATTTATTAGTCGACTAATTGAATTAAAAAATAGTTTTTCTTTCCTTTTTGAATCACTATAAATTCCTTATTGATTAAATGTTCGTTAGTAACTAACATTTCTTCTGATTCAATTTTTTCTTTGTTAATGGCAACGCCACCACCTTGTAACATTTTTTTAGCTTCTGCTTTAGAAGGAAATATACTGGTATTAGATGCTAATAATTCTATAATTGGAATACCTGCTGATAACATTTTTTTAGACAAAGTAAAATGGGGTAAGCCTTCAAACACCGATAATACTTGTGCTGCAGACTGCCCTTGTAAAAATGCCAAAGAACCATTTCCAAATAAAAACTCAGAAGTTTTTATAGCTGTTTGCAAAGCTTCTTCGCCATGCACCCTAATGGTAATATCGTTGGCCAAGGCTTTTTGTATAGCACGCAAATGCGGCGCGGCAATTTGTTCTTGCTCTAAAGCTAGTATCGCTTCTTGATTTAATAAAGTAAATATTCTGATATATGATTTAGCATCTTCATCCGAAGTGTTTAACCAAAACTGATAAAATTTATAAGCCGATGTTTGAGCAGGATCGAGCCAAATATTTCCACCTTCCGATTTTCCAAATTTGGTGCCATCTGCTTTTTTAATTAATTGGGTAGTTAAAGCAAATGCGGTACCTGCATCTTTTCTTCTAATAAATTCGGTACCCGTAACAATATTTCCCCATTGGTCCGAACCACCCATTTGTATTAGGCATTGGTGGTTTTTCCATAAATAATAAAAATCGTATCCCTGAACTAATTGATAACTAAATTCGGTAAAAGACATGCCCGTTTCGCCTTCTAATCTTTTCTTCACCGAATCTTTTGCCATCATATAATTTACCGTAATGTGTTTGCCCACATCGCGGATAAAATTTAAAAACGAAAAATCTTTAAACCAATCGTAATTATTAACCATAACCGCCGCATTGGCTGCCGAACCAAAATCTAAAAACTTTGCTAATTGAGCAGCAATACAAGACACATTATGGTTGAGCGCTTGCTCGGATAATAAATTTCTTTCCTGTGATTTTCCAGAAGGATCGCCCACCATACCGGTTGCACCGCCTACCAAAGCATAAGGTTTATGTCCTGCTTTTTGAAAATGAATTAAGGTCATAATTTGGACCAAATGCCCAACATGTAAGGAATCTGCCGTTGGATCGAAACCAATATAACCACTGATCATGCCTTCGCTGAGCTTTTCTTCTGTGCCAGGCATAATATCGTGCAACATTCCTCTCCATTTTAACTCCGCTACAAAATTCGTATTCATTGGTTATTTCCTTAAATTTGATACCAAAGATAGGGATTTTCGATTATTTTTGTCAAACCCTTGGCAATGAAAGCAATATTTAAGCGTTAAATAGCACAAAACAGCATACCCTTGATACGAAAGACCCTCATCTACCCTACTTATACACTCTTACTTGCCTTATGCTTTGTGAATTTTAGCAGCCATGGCCAAAGTAGAAAATACAGTAATGAATTTTTAGCCATTGGTGTGGGCGCGCGTGCCTTAGCCATGTCTAATTCGGTAGTTGCTTCTACAAACGATGTTACGGCTGGCTATTGGAATCCTGCCGCATTAAATAGCAACGAAGCCGATCTTGATTTTGCCATTATGCATGCTAATTTTTTTGCAGGCATTGCCAAATACGATTATGCAGGTTTTGCGAAAAAAATTGATGCGCAAAGTTCGGCTGCTATTTCTATTATTCGTTTTGGTGTAGATGATATTCCAAATACCACCGCACTGATTGATGCAGGTGGAAACATTAATTACGATCGCGTAACCAGCTTCTCTGCTGCAGACTACGCCGTTATTGGCTCTTACGCTAAAAAAATAAAAGACAAATCATTTCAAATTGGTGGTAATGTTAAAATTGTACACCGAAAAATTGGCAGCTTTGCTAACTCTTGGGGCTTTGGTTTAGATGCAGCTTTTCAATATCAAAAAGAAAATTTAAAATTAGCGGCCGTTATCCGAGATGCAAGTACCACTTTTAATGCTTGGACTTATAAAATTGATCAAACTACTAAAGATTTATTAACCCAAACTGGAAACGAAATTCCATCAAATGCTTTAGAAATTACTAATCCAAAACTTCTACTTGCGACTAGTTATCAAAAACAATTTTCGAAAAAAATAAATGTGATTGGCGAAATAGATTTTGATATGAGTACCGATGGCCCTCGCAACAGTTTAATTGGAAATGAGCATACCGTATTGAGCATTGACCCACATGCAGGTTTAGAAATTGCCTATCAAAAAAATATATTCCTGAGAATGGGAATTGGAAATATTCAAAAATCGGTCGATTTTGAAGGTAAAAAATACCTTAGCATACAGCCAAATATGGGAATTGGCATCAAAATCAAAAACTTGAACATCGACTACGCCCTCACCAATATTGGTAATGTTTCGGATGTTCAATATTCGAATGTTTTTTCGATTAAAATGGCCATTTTTAATTCAATTTAATAGTTAAAAAATGCTAGCAAATCTTATCTTCGTATATGAATTTCGAAGAGGCAAAAATCCGTATAGCAGCGCTTTCAACAGCACTCCACGAACATAATTACGCATATTATACTTTATCAAATCCTGTTATTGCGGATTTTGAATTCGACCAATTATTAAACGAATTACTAGCATTAGAAAAACAGTATCCAGATTTAATTACCGATAACTCTCCTTCTCAACGCGTAGGCGGTAGCATTACCAAAAACTTTCAAACAGTAACGCATCGTTACCCAATGATGTCTTTAGGAAATACCTATAACGAACAAGATTTAATCGACTTCGACCTACGCATTAAAAAACAAATTGAAGATAATTTCGAATATGTTTGCGAGCTAAAATTTGATGGTTTAGCCATTGGATTAACCTACGAAAATGGCTTACTCAAACAAGCCGTAACCCGAGGCGACGGAAGCAAAGGCGATGATGTAACGGCCAATGTAAGAACCATCAAAAGCATTCCATTACAACTTCCTGTTGGAGCCGATTATCCAGCTAATTTTGAAGTGCGTGGCGAAATACTCATGCACCGAACTGTTTTTGAACAACTCAATAAAGACCGTGATGAATTAGGCGAAACCGCTTATGCTAATCCTAGAAATTTTGCGTCGGGCACTTTAAAAATGCAAGATTCTAAAGAGGTAGCCAAAAGAAACCTCGATTGTTTTATTTATTTTTTCTTAACCGATAACTCGAATTTTAAAAATCATTCAGAAAGTTTAAATAAATTAATATCCTGGGGATTTAAAGTATCGCCCACTTTTACCATTTGCAAAGACATCAACGAAGTACATGATTTTATTCAAAAATGGGAAAAAGAGCGCTTCGATTTAAGCTACGACATAGACGGAGTGGTATTAAAAGTAAATAATTACGATCAACAGCAAGAGCTTGGTTTTACTGCTAAATCGCCACGATGGGCTATTTCTTATAAATACAAAGCAGCCGAAGTAGAAACCAAATTACTATCGGTTAGTTACCAAGTAGGCAGAACGGGTGCCATAACGCCGGTTGCAAATTTACAACCTGTTTTATTAGCGGGTACTACCGTCAAACGCGCTTCTTTACATAATGCAGATCAAATTGAAAAATTAGATTTATACGAAGGCGATATAGTGAAAGTAGAAAAAGGTGGCGAAATTATTCCTAAAATTATTGAAGTGAATAAAAGTAAACGCGATTTATTTGCGCAGAAAATTACCTATATCACCGAATGCCCAGAATGCCACACCCCGCTTATTCGCAAAGCAGGAGAAGCACATCATTACTGCCCGAACGAGCTAGGCTGTAGCCCGCAAGTAATTGGAAAAATGCAGCACTTTACTGCTCGAAAAGCAATGAACATTGATAGCCTAGGCGACGAAACCATTGAACAATTATATAAAGCAGGTTTAATTTTAACCATTGCAGATATTTACGAATTAAAAAATAAAAGAGCAGCCATGCTGGCACTCGATCGCTTTGCAGAAAGATCGGTCGATAATATTATTGCTGGAATAGAAAGCTCGAAAAAAAATGCCTTCGAAAAAGTTTTATTTGGTTTGGGTATTCGCTATGTTGGTGAAACAGTGGCTAAAAAACTGGCCGTTCATTTCCGCACAATAGATGCCTTGATGCAAGCAGATTTTGAAAGCCTTATTCTTGTTGATGAAATTGGCGAACGCATTGCAGAAAGTGTATTGCAATATTTTAGCAATCCAGCCCAAGTGCAACAAATCAATAAACTCAAGCATGCTGGATTAAATTTTGAAAGCAGTAGCATTGAAAAAATCGTGGAGGGTGCGAATTTAAAAGGACTGAGTTTTGTAATTTCTGGCGTATTTAGTAATTTTTCTAGAGAAGAATTAAAAGAAAAAATAGAAGCCAATGGCGGTAAAATAAGCAGTAGCATATCTAGTAAATTAAACTATTTGGTGGCTGGCGATAATATGGGGCCTAGTAAACTTCAAAAAGCAACCGAATTAGGCATTAAAATCATTTCCGACGAAGAACTCTTCACATTAATAAAAAACTTACCTTTGTAAGAGCACATGAAAAAACTATATCGCCAAATCAGTCATTTTTTTGCACGCAGAACGCTAAAGCGTAATTTGCTGAATAGGCTTGTACCCCGCGAAACAGTGATGTTTAGTGATGCCCATACCATTGGCGTTTTGTTTGCTGCGCATAATCAAAGTGATATAGATACAGCGCATCAATATATTCAAGATTTAGAAAAAAAAGGTAAACAAGTAAGTTATATTGGATTAATAGCGATTAAAGATTACAAGAAAAATCACAAAGACACGAGCATCAATCCAAATTATATTTTTGCAAACGATTTTGATTTTTTTCATAGACCTAAATTGGCTGCTATTAGAAGTTTTTACAAACAACATTTTGATATGCTGATTAGTTTAAATTATAGCAATCAATTCAGTTTGAATTATATTTCTTCTTTATCTAGCGCAAAATTGCGCATTGGAAAATTTAACACCAATGCTATTGCCGCCTTCGACTTTATGATAGATGACAAAGGCGATCAAATGCAGACATTCATAGATCAATTAAACCATTACCTTCAACAATTAAAAAAATGATTTCAAAATTAATAGGTACCGGTGTGGCAATGGTTACGCCATTTCACAAAGATGGCAGCATCGATTTTAAAAGCTACCAAAAACTCATCAATAGCTTAATTGCAAATAAAGTAGATTACCTAGTGCCGATGGGTACAACGGGCGAATCTGTTGCTTTGTCTAAAGAAGAGAAAAAAGAAATCTTTGCATTTACTGCAAAAACAGTAGCGGGTAGAGTGCCTTTAGTAGCGGGTATTGGTGGCAATAACACTTTAGAAGTAATTGAAACTTTAAAATCTTTTGATAAAAAAGGATACACTGCTATTTTATCGGTTGCACCGTATTATAACAAGCCCAATCAAGAAGGCATTGTTAAACATTATCAAATGGTGGCTAAAAATGCGCCGCTTCCTGTTATTTTATATAATGTACCTGGCAGAACGGGCACCAACATGAGTATCGAAACTACTTTGCGTTTAGCCAAAGAAAAAAATATTGCGGGTATCAAAGAAGCTTCGGGTAACATGGACCAAATCATGAGCATTCTTAAACATAAGCCCAAAGAGTTTATGGTAATTTCTGGCGACGATGCCCTTACCCTACCCCTGATTGCTTTAGGCGCGAATGGCGTAATTTCTGTTGTGGCCAATGCTTGGCCTAAAGATTATGCGCAAATGGTTCGCCTTGCGCTTAAAGGTGATTTTGAAAAAGCCAGAAAGCTTCATTTCAAATTAACGGATATTATTAATTTGTTATTTGTAGATGGCAGCCCAGGTGGAATTAAAGCCGCTTTAAAAATCAAAGGTATTTGCGAAGATTTTGTGCGTTTACCACTTGCCAATGTAAACGATTCGGTTTATAAAAAAATAAAAGAGGCCATAGCCAAATATTAATTAGCAAAAAATGACAGGTCCAATAGGGGTATTTGATTCGGGTTATGGTGGTTTAACCGTTTTAAAAGAAATTACGGCCAAATTACCACAATACGATTTTATCTATTTAGGTGATAATGCGCGCGCGCCCTATGGCACCCGATCTTTTGAAACTATTTACCAATATACCCTTGCTTGTGTAAGCCAGTTATTCGAAATGGGCTGCCCTTTGGTAATTATTGCTTGTAATACTTCATCTGCAAGAGCCCTTCGTACTATTCAACAAAAAGATTTACCAAAATTATTTCCAGATAAACGCGTTTTAGGTATTATTAGACCTACTGCCGAAATAATTGCAAACTATACAAAAACAAATACCGTTGGTATTTTAGGAACCAATGGTACCATTGCTTCCGAATCTTATGTTTTAGAAATCAATCGTTTTCATCCACATATAAATGTGATACAACATGCATGTCCAATGTGGGTGCCACTCATTGAAAATAATACTTATTTAAATGAAGGAGCAAAGTATTTTATTCAGCAAGATATTGAAGCTTTATTAAAAAAATCTGATCAGATAGATACCATTCTATTGGCATGCACGCATTACCCTTTATTAATGCCTATTATCAGAGAACTTACGCCAAAGCATATAAACATATTACCGCAAGGACCTATAGTGGCAGAGAGCCTTTTAGACTATTTAAATAGACATCCAGCAATAGCATCACATTGTGTAAAAAATACACATATCGAATTTTATACTACAGACGATGTTGAAAATTTTAATCAACACGCAACCGTGTTTTATGGCCAAGCCATTCAATCAAAACACCTCGAAATAAAATCTTTATAATTCCATTAAATTTAAAGCAAAAAAAAATCCTACTTGATTTAAGTAGGATTTTTTTATAGAAATTAAGTTGGGCTTATTTAGCTTCGCTGTTTTTTCTTTCTTGAACTTCTAAACGAATAGCCTGAGCTAAGTTTTTAAGATCTTGCATACCTTTTCTAACACGCGTACCTGCCGCACTGTTACCTTTGTTGTAAAATTTGTCAGCATCGCCTTCTAGGTCAGCTACCATTTTCTTAAAGTCATTGAATCTTTTCATGTGGAAAACTCCTTTTTAAATTTTTGGTTCTACAATAATTGTTTTGTCTTTTACTAATATAAAGGCTTTTTAACAAATAACAAAGCCTATTTGAATTATTATTTAATTGCCATAGGCTCTTTAGACTCATAATGGCCCGCTTTTAGCTTTTCAGCAATCTGCAAATAGGCATTTAGGGTCTCTTCTACATCGGCCAAAGTATGCACCGCAGAAGGTATTAACCTCAACATTATCACGCCTTTAGGTACTACAGGGTAGGTTACAATAGAGCAAAATATGCCATAATTCTCTCTCAAATCCATCACAATATTGGTGGCCTCCATTAAGGTGCCAGACATCATAACTGGGGTTACAGGCGAATTGGTATGGCCAATATTAAAGCCTCTTTCTCTTAATCCAGACTGTAAAGCCCTCACAATTTTCCATAAATTGTCTTTCAATTCGGGTTGCGTTTTCAATAATTCCAACCTTTTTAACAATCCAACAACCATGGGCATAGGAATTGTTTTAGCAAAAGTTTGAGAACGCATGTTGTATCTTAAGAAATCAATTACATTTTCTGAAGAAGCAACAAAGGCACCAATACCAGCCATCGATTTTGCAAATGTTCCAAAATAAACATCTACTCCAGCTTGTACATTTTGTTCTTCGTCGGTACCCGCACCTGTTGGACCCATGGTACCAAAACCATGTGCATCGTCTACTAATAAACGGAAATTATATTTTTCTTTTAATGCGACAACGCCTTTTAAATTTCCTTGTACACCGGACATTCCAAAAACACCTTCGGTAATCACTAAAATTCCACCTTGTGTACCTTCTACTAATTTTTTAGCGTGTTCGAGTTGTTTTTCTAAACTCGCCATATCGTTGTGCGTATAAACAAAACGCTTACCTTGATGCAAACGAACGCCATCAATAATACAAGCATGCGATTCGGCATCGTATACAATCACATCATGACGATTCACTAATGAATCTACAATAGATACCATTCCTTGATAGCCATAGTTTAATAAAAAGGCATCTTCGCGCTTTACAAAAGCAGCTAATTCTCTTTCTAATTGTTCGTGTAAATTTGAATTACCCGACATCATGCGTGCACCCATTGGCAATGCTAATCCGTATTGCGCTGCACCTGCTGCATCTGCTTTTCTAACTTCGGGATGATTTGCTAATCCTAAATAATTATTTAAACTCCATACCAATTGTTCTTTCCCACGAAAAATCATTCGGTTGCTTATTTCTCCTTCTAATTTTGGAAAGGCAAAATAGCCATGAGCCATTTTTTGATGTTGCCCGAGTGGGCCTTTGTTAGCGAGTTTGTCAAATAAATCAGTAACCATATTTATTAAATTAATGTTAAGCAAGTTTACCAAAAAAAATGCTTTTAAACAAAAAAAGTGCCACCCCCTTTCGAGAATGACACTTACGGCTATCTTGAATGTTAATCTACGTTATCGTGTAGAAAGGAATTATTCGCTTTAATTTGTGTTTCCCCGTTTTCTTCTCCTAAAGTATACCTCGATACTTGTGATTCGGATGAATGAGGCGCGGCATCTAGTGCTTGTTTTTTTCTTAAATAAGCCGGCTCTGTTTCTAAATCGTGGATGCCACTTGGCGTACGCAATTTCATACTCAATTCTTTCAACCTGGCAATACGCTCTTTGTTTCTGCGATCTTGCTCTGCTAACATTTGTTCTTCGGCAGATGGTTGTGGTGTTTTATTAATAACGGTGAATTCTAATTCCTCTTTGTTTAATAATCTAAAAGGTTCTGCATCGATTTCTTCTGTTACTTGATGATTAGATACCTCCGGAACAAAATCAAATAAATTCACTTGTTTAGGTTGCGTAGGTGCTTGAAATTGCATTGGAGCATTTACTCTTTCTTCTTCATTCAACAAACGATTCTTTAAAACCATTACGGGTTCTTCTGGTGCAGTGAACGAAATGGCTGGCGCTACTTCTTCTTCTTCTTGGTAAGAATTTGTTGTTGATAAATCAGACTCGTCTAGTATCAATTTATTAGTAGCAACAGGCATTTCGAAGCTAAATGAGGGTGCCGCTTGGCTTTCCATTTCCATTTCTTCTAATTCTTCTATTGCAAAATCTTCGTTTAATTCTTCTAGTTCGTCCTCATCTTCATCGGGATAATTGAATTCAAATGCAGGCATTTGTAATTCTTCTTCTGCGATTTCTTCTTCTTCTATCTCTTCTTCCATCGCGTATGTTTCGAAATCTGGAAAATCCATGCTTGGTGTTTCGCTTACAGAAGTTGCTGCTACTTCTTCAAAAGTTTCTACTTCCATTGCAAATACCGGCGCAACTGGAGTCTCGAAAACTGGTGCAACTG
>CAIMAP010000170.1 GCA_903838995.1 uncultured bacterium
ATGCTTTTTGTTGATAATCTTTTGTAATAAAAGACCTACCAAGCTCCAGACCACTCGACATGATTGGGCCAAACCCTTTTTTTATTTTAAATAAATTATTAATGTAAAAGCCACCAATTCCGTGGTGTTCCATAATTTGATCGCCTAATCCTACGCGGTAGCAACCAACAATTTTGAGGGCTTCTTGATCCCAAATAAATAAGTGTTTATAATAAATATCGTATTTGTCTAGGTCTATAGATTTGTTCGTTCCTTCGCCAACTTCTCTGAAGGTAATTTCTCGAAGCCTGCCAATTTCTTGTATGATATTAGGTATCTCTTGAAAATTGGCGATATATACTTGATAGTTTTTTTCAGTTAAAATAAGATTGTTAGCAGATAGTTTGGAAATATCACTTTGAATTAATTTTGCATTTACAGGAGCAATAATATCTGCTGCCTTTTTCTTGATTTTAAAAATATTTTTATGAAGAATGTTTTTAACTTCAATGCCAGAAGCCAACGCATAGGTTCTGGCTCTTAAGTATAATAGCATTTTACTATTAGAATCAAAATATTCAAGATCAGTGTATTTAATGCATTTACCAATCCTTACTTTAATAACATGTCCTTTTTTATTTAATAATTCATTAGGTAACTGGGCAGTTCTTAATTTCTGATTTATCAAGCCCAATAAATTAAATAGTAAGCCATTGTTTCCATCAAAATAAATAGGCAAAACAGGCACCTTGGTTTTTGTAATTATTTTACCAATTACCGGATTCCAGTCTTTATCTGTTATTTTTCTTTTTTGACTTTGATAAGAAGATACTTCTCCTGCCGGAAAAATTCCTATAGGATTACCATTTTGCAGGTATTTAATGGTGTTTTTAATCCCAGATACACTACTGGTGTTCTTATAGTCTTCGAATGGATTAACGGCAATTATTTGATCTTGAATAGCGGGAATTTTTTTAAGAATAAAATTGGCCATTAATTTTATTTCTGGTCTAATTTCTCCTAATATTTTCAGCATGATTAATCCTTCTATGCCTCCGAATGGATGATTTGCAATGGCAATAAATGCCGATTCCAAAGGAATGTTTTTTACATCTTGCTCATTGATATCGATTTTAATATTTAAATAATCAAGAACTGCATCTACAAATTCTAAGCCTTTTTCATCTTGATATTTATCATATAATTTATTTATTTGATCAATTTTCATGATTTTCATAAGAATGCTGGCAATGCCGTTCATCGGCAGATTGCCTATTCTTATTGCATCTTCGAATGATTCCTTATTAATTATATCCATTTTCTGTATTCCTATTAGCTTAGGAAAAGGTACCTTTTGAATATTAAATTAATATATTTATAAAGTTAATTTATTCTTATGTGGGGAAGATTTTGGAGAGAGTATTTGGGCTACCCTAAAAAGGAGCGTCGCGGAATTTATGTATTATTAACAATTCTGATGTTTGTTGCTTTTTATAACATAATCGAAAACCAATTATGGAGTACCGATTTGGCTTTGCCAAAAATCACCGTAAGCTCATTAAACGATGCATTTAAAGGTGCGACTGCTGAAGAAGATGTAAAAAATAAAAAATATTTCGATAAGAAATTAAGTGAAAAGCCTATTTGCATTGACACGGCAAGTATTACAGCATTAGCTGCTATTGGCTTTTCAAAATATCAAGCAACCATTATCTTTAATTATATTCAAAAAGGTGCTGCAATTTACACTGTCAAAGATTTAGCAAAAATTTATAGTATCGATCAAAAAACGATCGACTTAACAGTGTCTAAAATTATTTTTTCTGATTCAACTAATCGTAAATCATATCAAAAAACCAAACCATTATTTGTTAAAAAAATAGCTAAAAAAGTAGAATTAAATTCTTGTGATAGCGCTGTTTTAGATTCGGTGTTTTATATGAGCAGCCATTTGGCCGGAAGAATAATCAACTATCGAAATAGAATAGGAGGGTTTTTTGAATTAGCACAAATCCAATTAATTTATGGCATCGATACCACTGTTTATGCTAAAATTGCCAATCATCTTAGCCTCGATACCACAAACATTAAACGAATAGATTTAAATAAAGTAAGCCTCGAAAAGCTTGCGCAGCACCCATATATTGGTTTTAAATTAGCTAAGGTAATGGTCAATTACAGGGCACAGCACGGCGCGTTTAAAAGCAAGTCAGATTTAAAAAAAATTATACTCATCAATGAAGAAATATTTCGTAAAATTGAGCGATATATTCTTATTCAATGATAGAAAATAAAATCAAATCGGTTATTCAAAGTATTCCTGATTTTCCTAAAGCAGGTATTGATTATAAAGATATCATGCCTATTTTCGAAGATGCAAATTTATGCACCGAAATCACTTTAGCATTTTGCGATCAATTAAAAAAAATTAATCCAGAAGTCATTGTTGGAATAGAAAGCAGGGGCTTTTTATTTGGCATGTTAATCGCAAATAAATTGGGTATTCCATTTGTTCCAATCCGAAAAAAAGGAAAACTTCCGGGTAAAACTTTTGCTGTTTCTTACGATTTAGAGTATGGCTCTGCCGCAATAGAAGTGCAGGCATCGGCTAGTTTAGCAAACAAAAGAGTCGTTATACACGACGACTTACTTGCTACCGGAGGAACCGTTGATGCGGTCGGAAAACTGATGCATCAAATGAATGCAGAAGTTGTTGCATTTGCTTTCTTAATCAATTTAAATTTGATCGACTATCAAGCGAAATTAAAACCCTATTCGGATAATTTTATTACTTTAGTGAACTATTAATTCCTACCTAGAATTAAAATAAACACCTATGATAAACAATGAAAATGTAACAAACGGTTTTGACATGAACCAATCGGAAAGTGTTAAAATGGTTGCAGATATGGCAAGAGATTTTGCCGAAAAACACATTCGTCCATATGTAATGGAATGGGATGAGGCCCAAATTTTTCCGGTTGAAACGCTTAAGAAAATGGGGGAACTTGGATTGTTAGGCATGTTGGTGCCGGAAGAATTCGGCGGTGCTGGTTTAGGCTATTTCGAATATTCTGCAGCCATTCAAGAAATTGCCAAAGTGTGCGGTTCTGTTGGTTTATCTATGGCTGCGCATAATTCATTATGTACAGGACATATCATGTATTTTGGATCTCAAGCACAAAAAGAAAAATGGCTTAGCAAATTGGCTACTGCCGAATGGATTGGCGCATGGGGCTTAACAGAGGCCAATACGGGCTCAGATGCGCTTAGAATGACCACAACCGCAGTACTCGATGGAGATCATTATATAATCAATGGTGCAAAAAATTGGATCACGCATGGCAAATCTGGCGATGTAGCGGTTGTGATGGTTCGTACGGGCGAAAAAGGTGATTCTAAAGGAATTAGTGCGATTGTAGTAGAAAAAGGCACACCAGGCTTTACAGCAGGTAAAAAAGAAAATAAATTAGGCATGCGTGCATCAGAAACCACCGAAATGATTTTTGACAATTGCCGTGTGCCTAAAGAAAACTTATTGGGTAATGAGGGCGAAGGCTTTAAACAAGCCATGCAAATTTTAGATGGCGGTCGTATATCAATCGCTGCATTATCCTTAGGAATTGCAAAGGGTGCTTTTATAGCAGCAACCAATTACGCCAAAGAAAGACATCAATTTGGTCAGGCGATAGCCAATTTTCAAGGCATCAGTTTTAAACTAGCCGATATGGCTACGCGCATTGAAGCAGCAGAATTGCTTATTTTACAGGCTGCCGACTTAAAAAATAATGGTAAGAAACTTACAAAAGAGTCGGCTATGGCTAAATATTATGCTTCCGAAGTGGCGGTTGCAGTAGCAAACGATGCCGTTCAAATTTTTGGTGGTTATGGCTATACCAAAGATTTTCCAGTAGAAAAATACTACCGTGATGCTAAATTATGTACAATTGGTGAGGGAACCTCTGAAATTCAAAAGCTCGTTATTTCTAGAGAGATCTTAAAATAAGCAATTATTCAATTCTTTTTTGAATATTAATGATTTAATCATACATTTGCCGTCCATCCTTTGATGGGGAAAAGAGGTAAATACTATGATCATTATCAACATTAAAGAGAACGAATCTATCGATAAAGCGTTAAAACGCTTTAAGAAGAAATTTGAAAAAACTGGCGTTCTTCGCGAGTTGCGTAGTCGTCAAGCATTCGAGAAACCTTCTATTACAAGAAGAACAACTGTTAAACGCGCTATCTACAAACTAGGATTAAATTCGGAAGAGTAATTCCTTGTTTTTAACATATTAAAGTTGTATCTTGATTTTATTCAGGGTACAACTTTTTTTTTGATGCTAACCGATCCATTTTTCCAGTACCTCCAATTCGAAAAGCGAATTTCAGCACATACGCTCACTGCGTATAAAAGTGATCTTTTGCAATTTCAAACTTACTTACAATCCGAATACAGTCTAACAAACGATTTCAATGTTTCGCATACGCTTATTCGATCTTGGATAGTTTCGCTAATGGAACAGGGTTTAAATCCTCGAAGTGTAAATCGAAAAATCACCACATTAAAAACTTTTTATAAATTTTTAATGCGCGAGGGTTTGCAGGATAAAAATCCAATGCTTAAAATCCAATCGCCCAAAACCGCAAAAAGATTACCTGTTTTTGTAGAAGAAGAAAACATCAATCATTTTTTTGACGATCAAGAACCGAGTTCCGATTTCGAATCTACTAGAGATCAATTAATTTTATTATTATTATATAGCACTGGCATTCGACTCGCAGAACTAGTAGGGCTAAAGCTTTCAGACTTTGATATACCAGCAAAAACGATTAAAGTATTAGGTAAAAGAAATAAACAAAGAATCATTCCAATTGGCGCAGAAATTATAGCAGCGCAAGAACAATATGTGCAAAGCTGCAAGCTTATTCAATTTGAAAACCAAACCGAACATTTATTTAAATTAATTAATGGAAAGCCAATTTACCCAAAAATGGTTTATCGATTGGTAAATGATAATTTATCAAAAATTACTACGTTAAGTAAAAAAAGCCCACACGTATTGAGGCATACATTTGCCACCCATTTATTAAATAACGGAGCCGATTTAAATGCGATTAAAGAATTACTAGGTCATTCGAGTTTAGCAGCTACACAAGTTTATACCCATAATTCAATTGAAAAGCTGAAAAATATTTACAAACAGTCCCATCCAAGGGGTTAAAAAAAAGGAGGAAATATGAAAATCAATGTTCAATCAATTCATTTTGATGCAGATGTGCAATTATTAGCATTTATCGAGAAAAAGGGGAGTAAGCTGGCGCAGTTTTTTGATCAAATTATTGATGCAGAAGCCATTCTTAGACTAGAAAAATCATCGGAAGACCATAAAAATAAATTAGTTGAATTTAAAGTAAATATTCCAGGTCAATTGTTATTTGCTAAAGACTATGCAAAATCATTCGAAGAAGCAATTGATTTATGTATTGAGTCGCTGCGTAAACAAATTCTAAAGCACAAAGAAAAGATCGCCGTTTAGTCTAATTTCTAAAAATTAAAAAGGGGAGCTTTGGTTCCCCTTTTTTATTTTATAATATTCATTAAATCAGCTTATTAAATATATAAAGTACTGCTTTTTACTTTTAATTGATGGCCTTTAATTTAGCGGAACTTTTAAATCCCCAAATCCTACACAAAATTATTTAAAATAAATTTTGATGCTAAATGGAAATTCGTACATTTGCAGTCCCTAAAACAAGGCTATTCGCTATTTTTTCGGGAATGTACATTGAAATAAGCTATTTTTAAAAGCCTCCTTAGCTCAGCTGGTAGAGCAACTGACTTGTAATCAGTAGGTCATTGGTTCGATTCCGATAGGAGGCTCAATATTGTTGGGGAGGTTCCAGAGCGGTCAAATGGGACGGACTGTAAATCCGTTACTTCGGTTTCGAAGGTTCGAATCCTTCTCTCCCCACATTTTGATTGTTTTGAAATAAGCGGGAGTAGCTCAGTTGGTAGAGCGACAGCCTTCCAAGCTGTAGGTCGCGGGTTCGAGCCTCGTCTCCCGCTCGAAAAAAAAGATAGTAGGAAGTTGGGATGCAACTTCGTTTAAATAAAATATAGAAAAGGCATTGATTTTTCAATAAGAAGGGAAACCTTTCATGAAAAAATTAATATCCTGAGATTTTTCTTAGGTTTTTACGCTGTAAAGCAGAAGAAATTCAAAAGCCGATGTAGCTCAGGGGTAGAGTACTTCCTTGGTAAGGAAGGGGTCAGGGGTTCAATTCCCCTCATTGGCTCGATTTTAAAGTATAATTAACAATAAAAAAAATAAATAAACATTAATAATTAAAAACATGGCTAAAGAAAAATTTGACCGCTCGAAACCACACTTAAACATTGGTACTATCGGTCACGTTGACCACGGTAAAACCACTTTAACTGCAGCAATTACTAAGGTATTAGCTGACAAAGGGTTATCAGAAGCAAGATCATTTGATTCAATTGACTCAGCTCCTGAAGAAAAAGAAAGAGGTATCACAATCAATACCGCTCACGTTGAATATTCAACAGCAAACCGTCATTACGCTCACGTTGACTGTCCAGGTCACGCGGATTACGTAAAGAACATGGTTACTGGTGCTGCTCAAATGGACGGTGCGATTATTGTGGTTGCAGCAACGGACGGTCCGATGCCACAAACACGTGAGCACATTCTTTTAGCACGCCAAGTAGGTGTACCTGCATTGGTTGTATTCATGAACAAAGTAGACATGGTTGACGATCCAGAATTGTTAGACCTAGTAGAAATGGAAATTCGTGAATTATTATCATTCTATGATTTCCCAGGTGATACTATTCCAGTTATCCGTGGGTCTGCATTAGGAGGCTTAAACGCTGATCCAAAATGGGTAGATAAAATTATGGAATTAATGGATGCAGTAGATAACTTCATTCCAATTCCTCCACGTTTAACTGAACTTCCTTTCTTAATGCCGGTAGAAGACGTATTCTCGATCACAGGTCGTGGTACAGTAGCAACTGGTCGTATCGAAAGAGGTATTGTTAACTCTGGTGAAGCAGTAGATATCTTAGGTATGGGTGCGGAGAACTTGAAATCAACTGTAACAGGTGTGGAGATGTTCCGTAAGATCTTAGATAGAGGTGAAGCAGGTGATAACGTAGGTTTATTGTTACGTGGTATTGAGAAAACTGATATCCGTCGTGGTATGGTTATCTGTAAACCAGGTTCAGTAACTCCTCACGCAGATTTCAAAGCAGAGGTTTACGTATTATCAAAAGCAGAAGGTGGTCGTCATACACCATTCTTTAACAAATATCGTCCACAATTCTATTTCCGTACAACAGACGTTACAGGTGAAATTACCTTAGCGGAAGGTGTAGAAATGGTTATGCCAGGTGATAACGTTACAATCAGTGTAAAATTGATCAGTCCAATCGCAATGGAAAAAGGTCTACGTTTTGCAATCCGTGAGGGTGGTAGAACAGTAGGTGCTGGTCAGGTTACAGAGATTACTAACTAATCAATAGGTAAATATTAATTAGCATTTTTCACAGAAGCAGTCCCGGCGTTAAGCCGGGATAGCTTCTGTTTTCTAGCAAATAAAGGTTACTATTAAAAAAGAGTTTTTTCAGCGTAAAAACCTCATTTTCAAAACCAATATTATTAGAAAAATAATTTATTGAAGATTTTTCTTCAGCATTTAATAGAATAAATACTAACGGGTGTAGTTCAAGGGTAGAATGTCGGTCTCCAAAACCGCTGATGGGAGTTCGAATCTCTCCACCCGTGCATACCTTAAACGCATAAAAAAATGAATAGGTTAATTACATACATCAAAGAAGCATATAACGAACTAATGAACAAGGTAACTTGGCCAACATGGCCCGAGTTGCAAAGTAGTGCTTGGGTAGTAATGGTAGCTGCTTTAATTATTGCAGTAGTAGTATATGTAATGGATGCAGGATCCGGATCATTAATGAAGTTATTTTATAGTATTTAACCAAATTCAAACGCAATAACAATGAGTGAAGAATTGAAGTGGTACGTAGTGCGTGCGATAAGTGGAAAAGAAAAAAAAGTAAAGCAATATCTTGAGGCCGAAATCAATAGATTAAATGCTACGCATTTGGTGACTCAAGTATTGATTCCTACTGAAAAAGTTTTTCAAATTCGTGACGGTAAAAAAGTAATTAAGGAAAGAAGTTATTTTCCTGGTTATGTTTTAATCGAAGCAAATTTAAATGGCGAATTAGGACACGTAATTAAAAATATTACGGGTGTAATTGGTTTCTTAGGTGCAGCTGGACAACCAGTGCCATTAAGACAATCAGAGGTTAACCGAATTTTAGGTAAGGTAGATGAAATGTCAGAAAGTGGCGCAGCATCTTCTGTAACTTATTATGTAGGCGAACCAGTAAAAGTAATGGATGGTCCATTCAATGGTTTCAGTGGAGTAATAGAAGAGGTAAACGAAGACAAGAAAAAACTGAAAGTAATGGTGAAAATTTTCGGAAGAAGAACACCATTAGAATTGAATTACATGCAAGTAGAAAAAGAATAAAAACATTGAGTGATGAGTGCATCGTATTAAAGCTTCCACTTTGTACAAATGCTCATACTTAAACAAACAAATATATGGCAAAACAAATAGGCGCGCTTATTAAATTACAGATCAAAGGTGGTGCGGCGAATCCATCACCTCCTGTAGGTCCTGCCTTAGGTGCTAAAGGGGTTAACATCATGGAGTTCTGTAAGCAGTTTAACGCTAGAACTCAAGATAAACCAGGAAAGGTGCTTCCAGTCGTGATTACAGTGTATATCGACAAATCTTTCGACTTTATCATTAAAACTCCTCCAGTTGCAATTCAACTGTTAGAAGTGACTAAACTAAAAGGCGGATCCGCAGAGCCTAACCGTAAAAAAGTTGCCTCAGTTACGTGGGAGCAAGTGAAAACAATTGCAGAAGAGAAAATGACGGATTTAAACGCATTTACTATTGATTCAGCAATGAGAATGGTTGCAGGTACTGCAAGAAGTATGGGTATTACCGTTTCAGGTAATGCACCATGGAACAATTAACCAATTAAAAACGAGAGAAAGTGGCTAGATTAACTAAAAATCAAAAGTTGTCATTGTCCAAGGTGGAAATTGGTAAAGCTTATTCTTTGGATGAAGCTTCAAAATTAGTAAGAGAAATTTCAACTACTAAATTTGATTCATCTGTCGATTTGGATATTCGTTTAGGGGTTGATCCTCGTAAAGCGAACCAAATGGTAAGAGGAGTAGCTGTTTTACCACACGGAACCGGAAAAACTGTCCGCGTATTAGTATTATGTACTCCAGATAAAGAGGCAGAGGCTACAACAGCAGGAGCGGATTTCGTCGGTTTGGACGATTACATTGCAAAAATCGAAAAAGGTTGGGTTGATTTTGATATCATGATTACTACCCCAAGCTGTATGGCTAAAGTAGGTAAATTGGGACGAGTTTTAGGACCAAGAAACCTAATGCCAAATCCAAAGTCAGGAACTGTGACAATGGAAGTTGGAAAAGCTGTTGCAGATGTTAAAGGTGGTAAGATCGATTTTAAAGTAGACAAAACTGGTATCGTGCATGCTTCCATTGGAAAAGCATCTTTCGCTGCAGATAAATTGTATGATAACGCATTAGAGTTATTACAAGTTATCTCGAAGTTAAAACCTTCATCAGCAAAAGGAACTTATTTCAAAAGTATTCATATTTCGAGCACAATGAGCCCAGGTATCCAAGTTGAAACTAAATCAGTAACGGGAATTTAATTATGAAAAGAGAAGAAAAAAACGAAATAGTTCTCGAACTTAAAGACAAATTGTCTGCTCATAATGCATTCTATATTACTGACACATCCAACTTAACGGTAGCTCAGGTAAATGTGATTAGAAGAAAATGTTTTGAGAGAGACATTACATTCCGCGTTGCTAAAAACACATTGATTCAAAAAGCAATGGAAGCAAGCGGTAACGATTATTCTGAATTATTTGTTGCCTTAAAAGGTACTTCATCAATCATGTTCTCATCAATAGGAAATGCTCCTGCTAAATTGATTAAAGAACTTCGCTCAACTGGCGATAAACCAGTTTTAAAAGCGGCATGTATTGATTCGGCAATCTTTGTTGGAGACAATCAATTAGACGCGTTAGTAAGTCTTAAATCTAAGGAAGAACTTGTAGGCGATATCATCGCATTATTGCAATCTCCAGCTAAAAATGTTATCAGCGGCTTAAAAGCTAGCGGTGGTAAATTAGCAGGAATTTTAAAAACTCTTGAAGAAAGAGGAAATTAATTATTTTTTAAACAATTAAAAATTAAATAAAATGGCAGATTTAAAAGCGTTTGCTGAACAATTAGTAAACTTAACAGTAAAAGAAGTTAACGAATTAGCTCAGATCCTAAAAGACGAATACGGTATTGAACCAGCAGCAGCTGCTCCAGTAATGGTAGCAGGTGGTGGTGCAGCAGCAGCAGTAGCTGAAGAGAAAACATCTTTTGATGTAATCTTGAAAGAAGCTGGTGGACAAAAATTAGCAATCGTTAAATTAGTAAAAGACTTAACTGGTCTTGGCTTGAAAGAAGCTAAAGACTTAGTTGATGGCGCTCCAAAAGAAGTAAAAACTGGAGTTACTAAAGACGAAGCTGATGCTTTGAAAAAGCAACTTGAAGAAGCAGGTGCTGTAGTAGAAGTTAAGTAATTACTTAATTCAAACACTATTTACAGGAAGACTCTCCCAAAATTGGGAGGGTCTATTCCTGTTTTAATGTGTAAAGGCGGGCACAGCCTAAATGTTGCAAAAAAATAATGAACCATTGGGGTTCGAAATCTTAGTAAACCAAAACTTTAAGGCATTGGCAAAAAAAGATAACCAAGTACAAGGAAGAGTAAATTTTGCATCTGTAGTTCAGGCGTTAGATTATCCTGATTTTTTAGATGTACAATTAGAATCCTTCAGGGAGTTTTTTCAATTAGAAACGACTTCCGATAACCGTCATAGTGAGGGTTTATTTAAAGTTTTCAGCGAAAACTTTCCTATCACAGATTCAAGAAACATTTTTGTTTTGGAATTTTTGGATTATTTCATTGATCCACCAAGATATGATCTGAAAGAATGTATCGAAAGAGGTTTAACCTATAGTGTTCCATTAAAAGCAAAGCTTCGTCTTTCTTGTAATGATGCCGAGCACGAAGATTTCGAAACCATTGTACAAGATGTGTATTTAGGAACTATTCCATACATGACTCCTAAAGGAACTTTCGTGATCAACGGTGCAGAACGAGTAATCGTTTCGCAATTACACCGTTCACCAGGTGTGTTCTTCGGTCAAAGCCGTCACACAAATGGAACGAAATTATATTCTGCAAGAGTAATTCCTTTCAAAGGATCTTGGATTGAGTTTGCAACAGACGTGAACAATGTCATGTTTGCTTACATCGATCGTAAGAAAAAATTCCCAGTAACAACTTTGCTTCGTGCAATCGGTTACGATTCGGATAAAGACATTTTAGAATTATTTGACTTAGCTGATGAAGTGAAGGTGAGTAAATCTGGATTGAAAAAATTCGTAGGTCGTAAATTGGCTGCAAGGGTTTTAAAGAAATGGGTAGAGGATTTCGTAGACGAGGATACAGGAGAAGTTGTATCAATTGATCGTAACGAAATTATTTTAGAACGTGAAACTATTTTAGAAGATGATCATATTGATATGATTATTGAGGCAGGTGTAAAGTCTATCATTCTTACCAAAGAGGATGTGAATACAGCTGACTATTCTATCATTTATAATACACTTCAAAAGGATACATCTAACTCTGAAAAAGAGGCAGTAGAATATATCTATCGTCAATTAAGAAATGCAGATCCACCTGACGAAGAAACTGCAAGAGGTATTATCGAGCGTTTATTCTTCTCGGATAAGCGTTATGATTTAGGGGATGTTGGTCGTTACAGAATCAACAGAAAACTTAAATTAGATACACCTAATGAAGTGAAAGTTTTAACAAAAGCAGATATTATTGCAATTGTTAAATACTTAATCAAATTGATTAATTCGAAAGCAGAAGTAGATGATATTGACCATTTGTCAAACCGTCGTGTGCGTACTGTTGGAGAGCAATTATATGCACAGTTTGGAGTAGGTTTAGCGCGTATGGCGCGTACTATTCGTGAGCGTATGAATATTCGTGACAACGAAGTTTTTACCCCTACAGATTTAATTAATGCGAGGACTTTATCTTCGGTTATTAATTCATTCTTTGGTACCAACCAATTGTCACAGTTCATGGATCAAACCAATCCATTGGCGGAGATTACGCACAAGCGTCGTCTTTCAGCGCTTGGTCCAGGTGGTCTATCGCGTGAGCGTGCTGGTTTTGAGGTGCGTGACGTTCACTACACTCACTACGGCAGATTATGTACTATTGAAACACCAGAGGGTCCAAACATTGGTTTGATTTCTTCTTTGTGTGTGCATGCAAAAATTAACAACTTAGGTTTCATTGAAACACCATACAGAAAAGTTCAAAATGGTAAAGTTGCAGTAAACGAACCTGTTATTTATATGTCTGCAGAAGATGAAGATGGCAAAACCATCGCTCAATCAAATGCACAATATGATGAGAAAGGTAAATTCTTAACTGCAAAAGTGAAATCAAGATTTGAAGGTGACTTCCCAATTATTGAGCCATCAAGAATTGACTTAATGGATGTAGCACCGAATCAAATTACTTCAATTGCAGCATCATTGATTCCTTTCTTGGAGCATGATGATGCGAACCGTGCATTGATGGGATCAAACATGCAGCGCCAAGCGGTGCCATTGTTGCGTCCAGAAGCACCAATCGTTGGTACAGGCTTAGAAGGCCGTGTAGCACGCGATTCAAGAGCTTTAATTAATGCAGAAGGCGAAGGAGTTGTTGAATATGTAGATGCAAATGAAATTGTGATTCGTTACACTAGAACAGACGACGATCGTTTAGTTTCTTTTGATGGCGATACAAAATCTTATAGCTTAATCAAATTCAAAAAGACCAACCAAAATACTTGTATGAACTTAAAACCTATCGTAAGAAAAGGTCAAAAAGTTTCTAAAGGTCAAGTACTTTGCGAAGGTTATGCAACTGAAAATGGAGAGTTAGCTTTAGGTAGAAACTTAAAAGTTGCGTTCATGCCTTGGCAAGGATATAACTTTGAGGATGCGATTGTAATTTCTGAGCGTGTTGTACGTGAAGATATTTTTACATCGGTACATATCGAAGAATTCGAATTAGAAGTGCGTGATACAAAAAGAGGAGAAGAAGAATTAACTTCTGATATTCCAAATGTAAGCGAAGAAGCGACTAAAGAATTAGACGAAAATGGTATCATTCGCGTTGGAGCAGAAATCAAAGAAGGTGATATTTTAATTGGTAAAATTACCCCTAAAGGAGAAACTGATCCTTCACCAGAAGAAAAATTATTACGTGCTATTTTTGGAGATAAAGCTGGCGATGTGAAAGATGCATCGATGAAAGCACCTCCATCAATTAAAGGAGTTGTAATTGATTCAAAATTATTTTCGCGTGCTAAAAAAGAGAAAAAGAGTGATGAGAAAATCTTGCTTGATAAAATCGAAAAAGAGCACAACGCAATTAACGATCAATTAAAAAATACCTTAGTAGATAAATTATTTGTTTTAATAGGTGCTAAAACTTCGCAAGGAGTGAATAGTGTTTATAAAGAACCATTAATTGCTAAAGGCGTTAAGTTTACACAGAAAATTTTAGCGGAGTTAGATTACAAAAACATCAACCCTACTAAATGGACTACAGACGAAGACAAAAATGACCAAGTGAAATTATTGTTGCATAACTACAACATTAAATTGAACGAGGAATTGGGTGCTTACCGTCGTAAGAAATTTGCGATCAGTGTAGGAGATGAATTGCCTGCAGGAATTGTGCAAATGGCAAAAGTTTATGTAGCTAAAAAGCGTAAGTTAAAAGTAGGTGATAAGATGGCGGGAAGACACGGTAACAAAGGTATTGTTGCTCGTATTGTGAGAGATGAAGATATGCCTTTCTTAGCAGATGGAACTCCAGTAGATATCGTATTGAATCCACTAGGTGTACCTTCTCGTATGAACTTAGGTCAAATTTATGAAACCGTTTTAGGTTGGGCCGGAAAAGAATTGGGTGTAAAATTTGCTACGCCAATTTTTGATGGAGCTTCCCATGATGAAGTAGAAGAATGGGTGAGTAAAGCAAATGTTCCAGCTTCGGGAAGAACTTATCTTCACGATGGTGGTACAGGAGAGCGTTTCGATCAACCAACAACAGTTGGTATCATTTATATGTTGAAATTAGGACATATGGTGGATGATAAAATGCATGCTCGTTCTATCGGACCGTATTCATTAATTACACAACAACCATTAGGTGGTAAAGCACAATTTGGTGGTCAGCGTTTTGGTGAGATGGAAGTTTGGGCATTAGAGGCATTTGGTGCAGCTAATATCCTACAAGAAATCTTAACCGTTAAATCTGATGATGTAATTGGAAGAGCGAAAACATATGAAGCAATTGTGAAAGGTGATAACTTACCAACTCCAGGTGTTCCAGAATCATTCAATGTATTGGTTCACGAATTAAGAGGTTTAGGTTTGGATATTACACTAGATTAATTAGAAATTTTTGCCTGTCGCATCAAGCGATTCGACAGGCAGTATTTTTAAATTCATCATTTTATAATTTAATTGAAAGATATGTCATATAAAAAAGAAAATAAGATCAAAAGTAATTTCACCTCGATCACCATTAGTTTAGCATCTCCCGAAGCAATTTTGGAGCGTTCTAGTGGAGAGGTTTTAAAACCTGAAACGATCAACTATCGTACTTACAAACCGGAACGTGATGGTTTGTTTTGCGAGCGTATTTTCGGTCCGGTAAAAGATTACGAATGTCATTGCGGTAAATACAAACGTATTCGTTACAAAGGCATCGTTTGTGATCGTTGTGGAGTAGAAGTTACAGAGAAAAAAGTTCGTCGTGAGCGCATGGGTCATATTGCCCTTGTAGTTCCGGTTGCACACATCTGGTACTTCCGTTCTTTACCGAATAAAATCGGATACTTATTAGGTTTACCTACTAAGCGTTTAGATTTAATTATTTATTACGAGCGTTATGTAGTTATACAAGCTGGTCTTAAAGAACAAGACGGAATCAACAAAATGGATTTCTTAACGGAAGAAGAGTACCTAGATATCTTAGATACTTTACCAAAAGAAAATCAATATTTAGATGATGCCGATCCAAATAAATTCATCGCCAAAATGGGTGCGGAAGCTATTCAGGATTTATTGAGTAGAATTAAATTAGATGAACTTTCTTATGATTTAAGAAATAAAGCTAATACCGAAACTTCTCAACAAAGAAAGAACGAAGCATTAAAACGTTTACAAGTTGTAGAAGCATTCAGAGATGCAAACAAGCACATTGAAAATCGTCCAGAATGGATGATCGTAAAAATTGTTCCGGTTATTCCTCCTGAGCTACGTCCATTGGTTCCATTGGAAGGTGGTCGTTTTGCAACTTCAGATTTAAATGATTTATACCGTCGTGTAATTATTAGAAATAATCGTTTAAAGAGATTAATTGAAATCAAAGCACCAGAAGTTATTTTAAGAAATGAAAAACGCATGCTTCAAGAAGCGGTAGATTCATTATTTGATAACTCTCGTAAAGTGAACGCTGTGAAAACAGAAGGTAACCGTGCATTGAAATCTTTATCAGATATTTTAAAAGGTAAACAAGGTCGTTTCCGTCAAAACTTATTGGGTAAGCGTGTCGATTATTCTGCACGTTCGGTAATTGTTGTTGGGCCTACTTTGAAACTACATGAATGTGGTTTACCAAAAGATATGGCAGCTGAATTATTCAAACCATTTATCATTCGTAAAATGATAGAAAGAGGTGTGGTTAAAACAGTAAAATCTGCTAAGAAAATTGTTGATCGTAAAGATCCAATTGTTTGGGATATTTTAGAAAATGTATTGAAAGGTCATCCGGTATTATTAAACCGTGCGCCAACATTACACAGATTAGGTATCCAAGCTTTCCAACCAAAATTAATTGAAGGAAAAGCGATTCAATTACATCCATTAGTTTGTACTGCGTTCAACGCCGATTTTGACGGTGACCAGATGGCGGTGCATTTACCATTAGGTAATGCGGCAATTGCCGAAGCACAGTTATTGATGCTTGCATCACACAACATCTTGAACCCTGCAAATGGTACGCCAATTACAGTACCATCACAAGACATGGTACTTGGTTTATACTACATGACAAAAGGTAGAAGAACCGAGCCAGGACATGTGATCAAAGGACAAGACAGAATTTTTTATTCTCCAGAAGAAGTAATTATTTCATTGAATGAAGGTCAATTAGATTTGCATGCATTCATTAAAGTAAAAACACAAACTATAGAGAATGGAGAGTTTGTTCAAAGAATTATTGAAACTACAACTGGTAGGGTTTTATTCAACCAAGTAGTGCCAGTTGAAATGGGATACATCAACGAGTTGTTGACTAAAAAATCATTGCGTGATATTATCGGAGACATTGTGAAAACAACCGGTATGGATCGTGCAGCTAGGTTCTTAGATGATATCAAAGAATTAGGATTTAAAATGGCATTCCGTGGTGGTTTATCGTTTAACCTTCAAGACTTAACTATTCCTGCAGAAAAAGCAAGTTTAATTAAGAAAGCTTCTGACGAAGTAGAAGAAGTAATGGGTAACTACAACATGGGATTCATTACCAACAACGAGCGTTACAACCAAATTATCGATATCTGGACACGTATCAATTCAAGATTGACAGATAACGTGATGAAGCAATTAGCAACCGACAACCAAGGATTCAACTCTGTTTACATGATGTTGGATTCTGGAGCGCGTGGTTCTAAAGAGCAAATTCGTCAGTTATGTGGAATGAGAGGTTTGATGGCGAAGCCACAAAAATCTGGTTCGGGTGGAGAGATTATCGAGAATCCAATTTTATCAAACTTTAAAGAAGGTCTTTCGGTATTAGAGTATTTTATTTCTACTCACGGTGCGCGTAAAGGTTTGGCCGATACTGCCTTGAAAACTGCGGATGCGGGTTACTTAACTCGTCGTTTAGTGGATGTTGCACAAGACATGATCGTAAACGTTCCAGATTGCGGTACTTTAAGAGGAATTCTTACTTCAGCATTAAAAGACAACGAAGAAATCATCGAGCCATTATACGATCGTTTATTAGGTCGTGTTTCTGTTCATGATGTATTTGATATAGTAACCGGTGAATTATTAGTAGAAGCTGGTGCTCAAATCACAGAAGAAATTGGAAAGAAAATCGAAACTTCAACAGTAGAAGCAGTAGAGATTCGTTCGGTATTAACTTGTGAAGCGAAGCGCGGTGTTTGTGCTAAATGCTACGGTCGTAACTTAGCATCTGGCCGTATGGTGCAGATGGGAGAAGCGGTTGGTGTTATTGCAGCACAATCTATTGGTGAGCCAGGTACTCAGTTAACATTAAGAACTTTCCACGTTGGGGGTACTGCATCTAACATTGCTGCAGAATCAACAATCGTAGCTAAGTTTGAAGGTAGAATTGAACTTGAAGGAATTCGTACAGTACAATTGAAAACAGAAGAAGGCAAAACAGATGTTGTGTTAGGTCGTTCGGGTGAATTCAGAATTGTTGACGAAAAATCTGGTCGTATCATCATGACAAATAACATTCCTTACGGTGCACATCTTTACATTAAAGATGGTCAGAAATTGAAAAAAGGTGATGTGATTTGCGGATGGGATCCATACAACGCTGTAATTATTTCTGAGTTTGATGGTAAAATTGATTTCGAATTTATTGAAGAAGGAATCACTTTCCGTGAAGAGTCTGATGAGCAAACAGGTCACAAAGAAAAAGTAATTATTGATAGTCGTGATAAAACAAAAAATCCTTCTATTAAAATCGTTGATAAGAAAGAGGTTATTAAATCGTATAACATTCCAGTAGGTGCGCATATCGCAGTAGACAAAGGCGATAAAGTAATTGCAGGACAAGTAATCGTAAAAATTCCTCGTTCAACTGGTAAGACCCGAGATATTACAGGTGGTTTACCTCGTGTAACAGAATTATTCGAGGCGCGTAACCCTTCTAATCCAGCGGTTGTAACAGAAATTGACGGTGTAGTAACTTTAGGTGGTGTGAAGCGTGGTAACAGAGAAATTATTATCGAACCAAAAGATGGTACTTCTAAAAAGTATTTAGTTTCTTTATCGAAACACATTTTAGTTCAAGATAACGACTTTATCAAAGCGGGTATGCCATTATCAGATGGTTCAATTACACCATCAGATATTCTTTCGATTAAAGGACCTTCTGCAGTACAAGAATACTTAGTAAATGGAGTACAAGAAGTTTACCGTTTACAAGGTGTAAAAATCAACGACAAACATTTCGAAGTAATTGTTCGTCAGATGATGCAGAAAGTAATTATCGAAGATCAAGGAGATACTAAATTCTTAGAATTAGAATCGGCTGATAAATTTGACTTCATGGAAGAGAACAATTGGATCTACGACAAAAAAGTAGTAACCGATCCAGGAGATTCTCCAAATGTAAAAGCAGGTCAGATTATTACTGTTCGTAAACTACGCGATGAAAACTCGGTGTTGAAACGTAAAGACCAAAAATTAGTGGAATCTAGAGATGCAGTATCTGCAACTTCAAGACCATTGTTACAAGGTATTACAAGAGCATCATTGGGTACTAAATCATTCATCTCTGCAGCTTCCTTCCAGGAAACTACGAAGGTCTTGAATGAGGCAGCAATTCATGGTAAAATGGATAGTTTATTAGGCTTGAAAGAAAACGTGATCGTAGGTCACTTAATTCCTTCAGGAACTGGTATCAGAAAATACGATCGTATGATTGTAGGTTCGAAAGAAGAATACGAAGCTTTATTAGCTTCTAAAGAAGACTAATCATTTTCTAATAATATTCCAAAAAACCCCGCTGTTTAGCGGGGTTTTTTGTTTTTAAAATTTTACAAGAAATAAAAAGAAATATATCTTTATATTTAATATTAATCTATCAAAAAAATGGAAGAGATCAACGACCCCAATCAAATTAACATAGAATTATCGGAAGAAATTGCCGAAGGTATTTATTCAAACTTAGCCATCATTACCCATTCAAATGCAGAGTTTGTGCTCGATTTTATTCGCATGATGCCAGGTGTACCAAAAGCAAAAGTGAAGGCAAGAATTATTTTAACGCCGCAACATGCTAAAAGATTATTGGCGGCATTAACGGATAACTTGCGTAAGTACGAAGAAGTGCATGGAAAAGTAAAACTCGAGGAACAAGCATTCCCATTGAGTTTTGGCGGGCCAACGGCACAAGCTTAATTTTTAATTTGCTCTTTTGCGAGGTGTGCTTTGATTAAAAAGTGATACCATAAAACAGCAATCGCATATATGCCGGCGGTGATTAAAAACACATTGGCATAGGCAAAACCATTTTTGCGTAGCACCGAAAAAATAAGTGCAGAGAAAAACCAACTCCCCGACCAAATCGAGGCAGTTAATGCAGAAATAATTTCTTGGTTTTTGGGTCCAACATATTGCATCACTAGCTCCGAGCTAACGGGCGCAGCCATATTCATTAAGGGTTGTCTAATGAGGAAAAAGAATATGGCAAAGTAAAGGCTGTATTCGAATGTAGCGTAGAACTCGGTACAAGCCAATAGCGCCAAAGAAATAACTGCAATACTTTGTGTGCGGGTAATGGCAATTTTATAACCATATTTTGCCCGAACGTGCGGCACTAATAAAGCAGCGCCCGCAACGGTAATAGAAGAGAAGCTATTGAGCAATGCAAAATTATCGGATTCCATTTTAAATACTTTAAAGAAAAATAAATTGATGAATGGAATCGTTAAGCCAGCGCCAATGGCTAAAAGCAAGGAAGGTGTCATAGCAAAGGCGATCGTTCCCCAGTCGAAGCCAGAGAGGCTGAGTCGACTACCCTCGAATACAGGGATCACTTCTTTTTGTTGCATCTTAAAAATAAAGTAAATACTGATACCAGATAAAAGGGCTAACAATAATAGGCATTTAAATTCATCAAAGTAAAGTGGATTGAAATGGTTGAGCACAAAAATGATTATTCCGGCCAAAATCATGGCTAAACTATAAGTTGCATAGCTCAAAGAAATAGCTGCTGTTTTTGTTTTTTCTGATGTATTTCGAATAATAAAGGGTAGGGCTAAGACCTGAACAATGCCATAGCACATACCCCATAACGCAGCACTGGTGTATATCATGTCGATTTGTTTAAATTCTGCAGCAAGTAAAATACCGATACTAAAAATAAAAACACCAATGGCTGCGATATAAAATAAGGGTTTTAAGTTTCTTCCTTTGATAAATAATCCTAAAGGAAAAGCCAACAACATAACCGTTAAAAATCTTAAGGAAATAAAGTCTGCAATTTGATGGTCTTCATATCCTTTTTTTGACAAATAAATATTCAGAATCATCATAAAAGAAGCATTCACCAATTGAATAAAAAATTCGGCAGCAATAAATTGCAATACTAATTTTTCAATTTGAAAATAAGGCTTTAATATTTTTGTCAGCATCAAATTTGTTGTGCTAAAATGTAGTCTCTAATTTTTTCAAATTCGTGGTAAGCAAACCATTGGTATTCGGGGTCTCTGCGCAGCCATGTTAATTGGCGTTTGGCAAATCTTCTGGTATTTTGTTTGATAGCTTCCACACTTTGTTCGAGCGATGTTTGCCCATCTAGCATGTCAAAAATCTCTTTGTATCCAACGGTTTTCAGCGCATAACATGCGCGGTTAGCTAGGTTATTTTTCACTTCTTCCACTAAACCAGCTGCCATCATTTGATCCACTCTTTGGTTAATTCTTTCGTAAAGTTTCGCACGCTCGTCGGTAATGGCAATTTTAATAATCGCAAAATCTCTTTGTTTTTTCTTGCCAGTTAAATGGTTCGAATAAGCTTTGCCGCTGAGGGTACTAACTTCAATGGCCCGCATCATTCTTTGTTTATTTTGAATATCGACTATTGCGTAATACTCGGGATCTAAACTTAATAGTGTTGCTTGAAGTTCTTCGGTGCTTTTTTCTTGAAGTGCATTACGCAGCTCATCATCTCTAAAAGTTAAATCATCTAAACCCTCGCAAACGGCTTGGGTATATAGTCCTGAGCCGCCAACTAAAATGGCATATGATTTTTCCGAAAATATTTCTTGCAATTTAGCCAAGGCTATTTTTTCAAAACTGCCCGCATCTACTACTTCGCTTACGCTATGGGAATTTATAAAATGGTGTGTTGCTTGCGTCAGTTCGTTAGCATTTGGTTTAGCCGTGCCTATGCTTATTTCGCGGTAAAATTGACGTGCATCTGCAGAAATAATTTCGGTGTTAAAATACTGTGCTAATTGAATGGCTAAAGCTGTTTTGCCAACAGCGGTAGGACCCGATACAACTATTAGCGTAGCTTTCAATTTAGTCTTCGTCTTGGTTAAAGTCTTCGTCTTGAACATCATCAAATTCGGAAGGCTCTTCTTCCTCTTCCTCTGGTTCGTCGGAAGGTGCATCTGGGTGTGCTTCTATGCCCATTGCGTCCACTTCTTCTTCGTCTTCGTCGCCCATGCCAAATTCATTTAAGAAATCCAGGTCTTCATTGGCTACTGTTGGAATAATAGGGGAGATGCCAAACTGCTTCGGTGCAATGCCGCTTGTTTTAGTACAAATTGGGTATTGGAGATTTGGATCTTCGTTAATGGTAATTTTCATTAACTGAATATAAAAAGTCCAAGGTTTTTCTAAATTAAATATATAATATATTTTTTGATGAGGATCGATAATGAAATTCTTTAAAATTGATTTTTCCATTAACACTGTTTTCGCAGCATCTTTAATGGTAGATTCGTTTAAAGTTATTTCTTTTCCTTTATGCCATTGATCGTTGCTCATGTAAAAGCTGCTATTGGCTTTTCCGTCAAACCCAATGGATGCATGTATTGCACGATGCAAATCTTCAAAACTTTGATTTGATTTTATCTCTATTTCTCTACTTACTTCGTCGTAATCTTCGAAGGTGATTCTAAATTTATATATCGCCATAATGTAAAAACGATTGAATGCTAATGCTATTTACAAATTAATTATTTTTTTCTTCCAATCGCAATTATTTTGCGATTAAACCTAATTTTTTTCCTTCCATCATCATCAGTTCCAATGCGGCTGTTTTTTCGTTCGGAATTACCCCTTCTAAAATGGCTTCTCGAATCGCATTTTTCAACAAGCCTACTTCTTTGCCAGCGTCTAAACCAAAAGCTTGCATAATATCGTTACCATCAATAGGTGGCTGCCAATTTCTTAATTGATCTTTGGCTTCTACCTCGATGATTTTTTCTTTAACCAGCTCAAAATTATTTTTATATTTTTTGATTTTGTATTCGTTCTTGGTCGTGATGTCTGCATTACACAAAATCATGAGCGCGTCTATGTCTTCGCCTGCTTCGAATAATAATCTCCTTACTGCCGAATCGGTAACGGTATTTTGCGCCAATACAATGGGTCTTAAATGAAGCAATACCAGTTTTTGTACCAGCTTCATTTTTTCGTTTTGCGGTAATCGTAATTCTTTAAAAATTTTAGGAACCATGCGGGCGCCTTTATCTTCATGACCATGAAAGGTCCAACCATGATCGGGTTCAAAGCGTTTGGTGGCAGGCTTTGCAATATCATGTAACAATGCCGCCCATCTTAACCACAAATCATCGGTATGTTCGCAAATATTATCGAGTACTTGTAAAGTATGGTAAAAATTATCTTTATGTGCTTTGCCATCTATGGTTTCAACACCATGCAAATTCGCCATTTCCGGAAATATGATTTGCAATAATCCGGTATTAAATAAATGTTCAAATCCAATCGAAGGTTTTGCCGAAAGCATGATTTTATTTATTTCATCGGTGATGCGTTCTTTACTCACAATTTGAATGCGGTCTTTATTTTCTGTGATGGCTTGTAAAGAAGCCGCATCAATTTTAAAATTCAATTGCGCTGCAAAACGAATGGCACGCATCATGCGCAGTGGGTCGTCGGAATAGGTTACGTTAGGCTCAAGCGGAGTTCTAATCAGCTTTTGCTCGATATCTGTCATGCCATCGAATGGATCAATTAATTTACCATAGTTTATTTTTGCTAAACTAATGGCTAAGGTATTGATGGTAAAATCTCTTCTGTTTTGATCGTCTTGTAAATTGCCATCTTCTACAATGGGCTTACGCGAATCGTTTCGATAAGATTCTTTTCTAGCTCCTACAAATTCTATTTCCCAGCCTTTGTAATTCAGCATCGCCGTGCCAAAGTTTTTGAAAACATTGACGGCTGTTTTATTGCCAATTTTTAAAGCAACTGCTTCGGCAAATTCAATTCCATTGCCAATAATTAAAAAATCAATGTCTTTAGATTTTCTGTTTAATAATAAATCGCGCACATATCCACCAATCACATAAACCGCTACTTTGCGTTCTTGTGCCACTTCGGTAATGATTGGAATAATAGGATGTGTTAAAAGATTTTTCAAATGGTATTATTATTTGGCGTGAAAATAAGAAAAAAAGCGTTATTTTCTGATAAATTCAAATGTGCCGTTGGTCGCTAATTTGATAATGCTCGAAGGTTTTCCCGTACCAATTTCATTTAAATCACAAACATAATCTGCAGCTGTTAAAAAATAAGGGTCAATGTCGCTGCGCTCAATTGCCGCTGCTTCGCCAGATAAATTGATAGAAGTAGAAACAATTGGAAATTTAAATTTTTGAATCAGTTGATGTGCAAATCCACTTTTAACAATTCGTATGCCAATACTTCCATCTTCGTTGATGGCATTTTTTGCTAAATTTTTTGCATTGGGTAAAATAATCGTCATTGGGCTATCAGCAAATTCTATAAGGCTCCAAGCTATTTCTGGTACTTCTTGTACATAAGATTGGATTTTATTTTCATTATCTAATAGTAATACAAAACTTTTAGCTGCAGGTCTTTTTTTTAGAGCGATGACTTTATCAATGGCCGCTTCGTTGCGAGCATCGCAACCTAAACCCCAAATAGTATCGGTAGGATAGAGAATGGTCCCACCTGCATTTAAAACACTAATTGTTTTTTTTATTTCTTCTGTATAATTCATCAAGATAAGATTGATTGATAGAGGCCCATTAATTCAGTTGCAATTTTTTCGCTGTTGAATTTTTCGACATATTTTTTTCCAATGGCAGCCATGCTTTTTCTTTTGCTTTCGTCTGCTAATAATTCAGCAATTAAACCAGCAAGTTCCTCTGCGTTACTTGGCTCAAAATACAAGCTGTTGGGGCCGCCGGCTTCTGCTAGGCAAGAACCTTTAGCGGCAATAACGGGTGTTTCGGAATGCAGTGCTTCTATGATTGGAATGCCGAAACCTTCAAACTTAGAAGGGTAAATAAATACATTGGCCGCTTGATAAATAGCTGGCAGATCTTTAAAATCTACTTGATTGATTTGAATAACTCGATCGTTTAATTCGTGCTTTTTTATAAATGCATCGATGATTAAGCCATAAGATTTTTTCTTACCAACCATTACTAATTTCACATGGCTAGGCAATTGTAGCATGGCTTGTAAAATCACTAAAGCATTTTTTCTTTCTTCTATTGTGCCAACATAAAGTAAATAATTTGCTGGCAATGCATATTTTTCTTTGACAATATTTAACGCATCACTTGTTTGTTTTTTTTCAAAAATAGTATCGCAAGCTTGGTAAATAACGTCAATTTTATTTTCGGAAACTTGATAAAATTCAATGATGTCTTTTTTAGTTTGCTCCGAAATAGCAATAATTTTATGTGCAAATTTTACCGCATGTTTAATTTTATTATCATAAATTTTTCGATCAATTTTTTTATAATAATTCGGAAATCTTTTAAAAATCAAATCATGAATGGTAACCACTGTTTTGATAGCTGTTTTCTCAATGCCATCAGGTATTTCGTGGCTTAAACCATGGTATAAATCTAATTGATCGTGAGCAGCATCTGCGGCAATACCAAAGCGCCTCCAAGCGGCAGAAAAGGTGTCGTAAAATAAATTTCGTGGTCCGCGAATATGAGCGTTTTTAATATCAAGGATAAAATCACTTGCGCCATCTGCCACTTTCTTCGGCGTGTATAAATAATATTCGTGAGCAGGATACACTTTGCAAATATTGCTGATCGTAGACCGTGCATAGTTGCCCAGTCCTGTAAAATTTGCAAAGGCTCTTTTGGCGTCGTAACCTATTTTCATTTGTTTATACGGCAACATTGTATTCTCTTAAGGCATTATTAAGAGAAGTTTTTAAATCTGTTGATGCTTTTCTTTGGCCAATAATTAATGCGCAGGGAACTTGGTAAGCACCGGCTGCAAATTCTTTTGTATAAGATCCAGGAATAACAACCGATCTTGCAGGTACACGGCCAATATATTCTAAGGGTGTTGTACCGCTTACATCAATAATTTTAGTAGATGCGGTTAAGACAACATTTGCACCTAATACGGCTTCTTTTTCGACATGTACGCCTTCTACCACAATACATCTTGAACCAATAAAGCAACCATCTTCAATAATAACTGGAGCGGCTTGTAGGGGCTCTAATACACCGCCTATACCCACACCTCCACTTAAGTGAACATGTTTGCCTATTTGCGCGCAAGAGCCTACCGTGGCCCATGTATCAACCATAGTGCCTTCGTCAACAAATGCACCAATATTTACATAGGAAGGCATCATAATTACACCCTTTGCTAAAAATGCACCATAACGCGCAACTGCATTGGGTACTACTCTTACGCCTTGCGCTACATAATTGGTTTTCAATTTCATTTTATCGTGGTAAACAAATGGTCCCACAATTATTTCTTGCATTTCGTTGATTGGAAAATATAATACCACTGCTTTTTTTACCCATTCATTTATTTTCCAGCCATCTGCTGTTGGTTCTGCAACCCTTAATTCACCTTTATCTAATTGATCTATAATTGCGTTGATGGCTTCTTTTACTTCAGTAGTATGTAAAATACTTCTGTCATCCCATGCATTTTCGATAATTGATTTGAAATTTTCGTTCATTTTTATGCTTAATTTTTAGAATATGCAAATCTAATAACAAAGTATAAACAAAAGCGCTTATTTTTGAATTTATATGGCCCCAGCAAACGATAAATTAAGAATTGATAAATACCTGTGGGCCATTAGAGTCTATAAAACAAGAAGCATTGCTACCGAGGCTTGTAAGGCAGGAAAGGTAAAAATAGGCAGTCTATCGCTTAAACCAGCGCATATTGTAAAAATAGGAGACCTTTATACCATTCAAAAAGACCATCAAAAGAAAATTTTAAAAGTATTGGCATTACTCGAAAAAAGAGTTGATGCAGCCAAAGCAGCACCGTTTTTCGAAGACTTAACACCACCCGAATTAGACCCCAAATTAATTTCTGTATTTAATTCACCTGTATTAAAGCGTGATAAGGGTTCGGGAAGGCCTACTAAGCGAGATCGTCGAGAAATAGATGACTTGCAAGACAGCTGGGACTAATTGTTTATAGGTGTCTAAACAAATAAATACAAGCGGTTAAAAGTCATTTTAGATTTAAAATAAAATTACGATATTGAGCTTTTAATTATACAAAAAAGCAAATGATTCAAGTAAAATTTAATACCCAAAGTCAACCTTTCTTTCAAGCTTTAAGAACCCGTACTGATCAATATTTTAAATCAAATAAAATCAGCACCAAAGGCGATAGTCGTTTGTATTGGAAGACCGCAATTCTTTCGATCACTTTTGTTGCTATTTATGTTACACTCGTTTTTTTAACGCCAACAAGTAATTGGATTAATTTAATCTTGTGTTCCATGTTGGGCGCCAACTTTGCAGCCATTGGTTTTAATATGATGCATGATGGTGCGCACGGAAGTTATTCCGATAATAAATTTTTAAACGAATCGATGGGATTCACTTTAAATATTATGGGTGGAAATATGTATGTATGGAAACAAAAACATAACGAGAATCACCACACCTTTACAAATATTGAAGGGCACGACGACGATATTAATTTAAAGCCTTTTTTAAGAATGCATGAAGGTCAACAAAAGCTTTGGATCCACCGCTACCAACACTTTTACGGAGTATTCATGTATGGAATGTCTTTAATGTTTTGGGTATTTTACCAAGATTTTAAAAGGTATTTTTCTGGACAAATTGCCGAGCATACCAATATGAGAAAAATGAAAACTTCGGATCACCTTATTTTCTGGTCTTCTAAATTTATACATATTTTATTATTCTTATTAATTCCAATGTATACTGTTGGAGTAGTTGCTGCAATTGTAGGTTACATTACCATGTCTTATGTATGTGGAATAATTTTAGGCATAGTTTTTCAAATAGCGCATGTAGTTGAGCCAACCTCTTTTGTAACGCCTTCAAATGGCATAGAATCAATCGAAGATGAATGGGCAGTGCATCAAATAAAAACCACATTCGATTTTGCTACTAAAAACAAAGTAGTATGTTGGTTATTGGGTGGCTTGAATTTCCAAGTAGAACACCACTTGTTTCCAAGGGTTAGTCATGTGCATTATCCGGCATTAAGAAAAATTGTAAGAGATACTTGTGATGAGTTTAGTATTAGATATCACGAATTCCCTACTGTTTTAAAAGCTTTCAGGTCACATCTAACTTATTTAAGAACAATTGGTAGGGCTTAAACTTGAGCTAAAACCCTTATAAACACTGTGTTTCGACTCACATTGTGAAAATGTGGATAATTTCTAAATTTTTTTTTGAAAAGAAGTTAGCAAAAGTGAAGAATAATACATTTCTTAGAGGTATGAAATAGACCGCTTTTCCTTTAGGAATAGGCTATACATAAAAAACTAAATATTAAAACTTAAATTTAAAACCATGAACAAAGCAGAATTAATTGACGCAATCGCGGCAGAAACACACATGACAAAAGCAGATTCAGGTCGTGCTTTAGATGCATTCTTAAATGCAACTACAAAATCATTGAAAAAAGGTGAGAAATTAACTTTAGTTGGTTTCGGTACTTTTTCAGTTACTAAAAGACCAGCAAGAGTAGGTCGTAATCCACAAACTGGTAAAGCTATTAAAATTGCTGCTAAGAAAGTTGCTAAATTTAAAGCAGGTGCTACTTTAGCTAAAGTGGTTAACAAGTAATTTTTAAAAAAATTATTTTTAAAAAAAAGCCTCGAATTTATTCGAGGCTTTTTTTATTTCTTTTCAAAAACCAAAGAAATAGAATTCATGCAAAACCTTTTGCCTGTTGGCTTTGGGCCATCATCAAAGACATGGCCTAAATGAGCATTACACCTTCCGCAAACAACTTCTGTACGGATCATGCCATGAGATTTATCTGTAATATATTGCACGCTGGTTTCGCTATAAGTTTCAAAAAAACTAGGCCAACCACATCCACTTGCAAATTTACTATCTGATTCAAATAATTTATTTCCGCAGGCAGCACAATAATAAAATCCTCTGTCAAAAAAATTATCATACTTTCCAGTATAGGCTCTTTCGGTTGCTTTTTTTCGAGCAATTTCAAATAATTCCGGACTTAATGTTTTTTCCCATTCTTGTTCCGAAATATTTATTTTTTCTTTACTCGTTTTATTGAAATAGGGATTAGTGGATGTAGTCATTTTTTTATTGGTTTGTTGTGGTTTTTTAATGGTAGCATTAGATGTATTTACTTGTCCTTCACAATTAATGTTCAAGCAAATGGCTAATGCCACAAATGATATAATTGGTTTCATTTTTAATAATTATAAGGTGCTACTAATTTAGACAAATACAGCACCTAATTGTTTGCCAAAATTGGATTTCAACCGTTGGGGAAAAGTTGTGCTGTTTGCAGGGTGTTTTTCTGCTTCAAAAACTTTTATTTGTCACAAAAAATAATATTTTTGTTATGGGCTGATTATCTATAAATTTATTTTCTAAGCCCCTATTTACCCTTAAAAAAACAACAAATTTGGAACCTACTCAAACTAAAGATCCAGAATACTATCACAAGGTGGTAGATTGTCAATATGCTTGCCCTGCACATACACCAGTTCCAGAGTATATTCGATTAATTGCTGCAGGTAAATATACAGAAGCCTATATGGTTAATTGGGAATCCAATGTTTTCCCTGGTATTTTAGGAAGAACCTGCGATCGTCCATGCGAACCAGCATGTAGAAGAGGTAGGGTGGAAGAAGAGCCCGTTGCCATTTGTAGATTAAAGCGCGTAGCCGCAGACCACAAATCGGATGTTACAGATTTGATGCCAATTATTCCTTCAGAAAAAAATGGTAAACGCATTGCCTTAATTGGTGGAGGTCCAGCTTCCTTAACAGTTGCTCGAGACCTAGCACCTTTAGGATATTCAATAGATTTATACGACAATCAAAACAAAGCAGGCGGTATGATGCGTAGTCAAATACCATCGTTTCGTTTACCCGATTCGGTTTTAGATGAAGAGGTTGGTTATGTTTTAAATATGGGTATTGAAACTCATTTCAATACTTATGTAAATAGTTTAAAAGAAATTACGGATAAAAAATATGATGCGGTTTTTATTGGTACCGGTGCACCCAAAGGAAAAGATCTTTCCGATTTACCTGGTAGAAAAGAAGCAAGCGCAAATGTACATATAGGTATTGAATGGCTTGCCAGTGTTGCATTTGAGCATACCAATAAAATAGGGAAAAAAGTAATTGTACTTGGTGGTGGAAATACCGCAATGGATTGTTGCCGTACTTCTCGTCGTTTAGGTGGCGATCAAGTGAAAGTAGTGGTAAGAAGTCCATTCTCCGAAATGCGCGCATCGGAGTGGGAAAAAGAAGATGCATTGCACGAAGATATTCCAATTATTGATTGTCATGTGCCGCAAAGTTTTGTGGTGGAAAATGGCAAACTAATGGGAATGAATTTCGATAAAGTGCATGCGGTTTACGATGACAATGGAAAGCGTAAATTAGTAAGCACAAACGAAGCGCCTGTATTTATTGAAGCAGACGATGTCTTAATTGCCATTGGGCAAGAAAATACTTTCCCTTGGATAGAAAGAGATTTAGGATTAGCATTCGATGAATATGGAATGCCGGTGGTAGATAAAAATACTTTTCAATCTACCAACGAAAAAATATTTTTTGGTGGAGATGCGGCATTGGGTCCTAAAAATGTAATCACTGCAGTAGCACAAGGACATCAAGCGGCCATTTCCATCGATTTATTTTGTAATCAACAATCATTAACAGAAAGACCAAGTCCATATGTAAATTTGGTCAGTCAAAAAATGGGAATTCACGAATGGAGTTACGACAGTGATGTGGTAACAGACAACAGATATATTGTACCACAAGTGAATAAAGAAATTGCACTCAAAGACCGTAAGGTGGAAGTAGAGCTTGGCTTTGATGGCTTACATGGCTACAAAGAAGCCAAGCGTTGTTTAAATTGTGATGTGCAAACCGTGTTTACAGAAAATAAATGTATAGAGTGTGATGCCTGTGTAGACATTTGTCCAACGGCTTGTATTTCTTTTACATTTAATGAAGACGATGAAAATACATTGAGAAATAAACTTCAAGTACCTGCCTTAAATTTAAGTCAAGATTTATTAATCTCGGCACCATTACCTACCCAAAGAGTGATGGTGAAAGATGAAGATGTTTGTTTGCATTGTGGTTTATGTGCAGAGCGTTGTCCAACATCTGCATGGGATATGCAAAAGTTTTTTTATACTACCAGTAAAGCAGGAAATCAATGTCAGTAAATAATTTAATTAATAATTTTGTAGTTCGATTTGCTAATATAAATGGAACAGGTTCTGCTTCTGCCAATTATTTATTTGCAAAAGCAGTTTTTAGAATGGGTATTTTTGCCACGCCTAAAAACATTTTTCCTTCTAACATTCAAGGATTACCTACTTGGTATGATGTGCGAGTGTCTGAAAAGGGCTACCTAGGCCGAAGAGAAGGCGTTGATATGATGGTGTCGGTGAATCCACAAAGTATGGCTAACGACATTAAAAGTGTAAAAACAGGAGGTTATTTTTTATATGATAGCACCAAAGATTTACCAGAAGATTATATCAGAGAAGACATCAATTATATAGGTGTACCCTTAATGGAAATGTGTATTAACGAATATTCAGATCCAAGACAAAGACAACTATTTAAAAATATTATTTATGTAGGAGCGCTTGCTGCACTCATGAATATTGAGTTTGAAGTATTGGAGCAATTATTTAAAGAGCAATTTGCAGGCAAAGAAAAATTAATTGCTCCCAATGTAAAAGCACTACAATTAGGAATGGATTATATCAAACAACATTATGCATATCCATTGCCTATTCGATTAGAGAGAAGAGATTTAATTGGAGATAAAATTTTAATTGATGGTAATTCTGCATGTGGTTTAGGTGCCGTATATGGAGGCGCAACGGTAGCGGCTTGGTATCCTATCACCCCTTCCACCTCTGTTGTTGAAGCCTATTCGGAGTATGCCAATAAATACAGAGTAGATCCTAAAACAGGTAAAAATAATTTTGCAATTGTTCAAGCAGAAGACGAATTAGCCGCCATTGGAATGGTGATTGGTGCCAATTGGAATGGAGCAAGATCTTTTACTGCAACCAGTGGGCCAGGCGTTTCTTTAATGAACGAATTTTTGGGCTTAGCTTATTTTGCGGAGATTCCAACCTTGCTCATTGATGTGCAAAGAAGTGGACCTTCTACAGGTATGCCTACTAGAACGCAACAATCAGATATTACGATTGCTGCCTATGCATCTCATGGCGACACCAAACAAGTGCTGGTAATTCCAAGTACCCCAAAAGAATGTTTCGATCTTACTGCCGATTCGCTTGATTTAGCGGAGCATTTGCAAACGCCAATTATTATGCTGACCGATTTAGATTTGGGAATGAATGATCATGTTTCGGAACCATTTGTTTGGGATGATACTCGAAAATATAACAGAGGTAAAGTTTTGAATGCAGAAGAACTAGAAAAAATGGGTCGCTTCGGAAGGTATTTAGATGTTGATAATGATGGCATAACTTATCGAACCTATCCAGGCACGCATCCAACAAAAGGTTCGTTTTTTACCCGCGGTACTTCTAGAGATGAATACGCTGTATATACCGAAGACAGTGGCGCTTACGTTCAAAACATGGAACGCTTACAATTGAAATGGGAAACCGCAAAAACATTAGTGCCTACACCAATCATTTATCAAGAAAAAAATAAATCTAACATCGGATTTATATTTTTTGGTACTACTTTATTTGCAGCCGAAGAATCAATGGATATGTTAGCCGAAAATAATATCACAATAGATGCTATGCGTTTAAGAGCTTTTCCATTTAATAATCAAGTTGTTCAATTTATTGAATCGCACCAAACCATTGTGGTGATTGAACAAAATAGAGATGCGCAAATGAGAAGTTTATTAATCAATGAGTTGAATTGTAATCCATCTAAAGTTAAATCGATTTTAAATTACGATGGTATGCCCATTACAGCAGACATGATCGTTACCCAATTTCATCATTTATCATTATAAGAATAGCCCAAGCATATTATGACTTATATCAAACCAAAATTTCGTCATCCTTCTTTACCTAAAAATGATTTAGGCTATACCAAAACAGTGTATGAAGGTTCCCTATCTACGCTTTGTGCGGGTTGTGGTCACGATTCAATCAGTGCGGCCATTGTTCAGTCTTGTTACGAATTGGCTCTTGAGCCTCATCGTATCGCCAAACTTTCGGGCATTGGATGTTCTTCCAAAACGCCTGCTTATTTTTTAAGTCAATCGCATGGTTTTAATTCTGTGCATGGTAGAATGCCTTCGGTTGCAACCGGTGCTAGTTTAGCCAATAAAGATTTAATTTATTTTGGTGTTTCTGGCGATGGCGATACTGCATCTATTGGTATGGGACAATTTGTGCATGTAGTGAGAAGAAATTTAAACATGGTTTATGTTGTCATGAACAATGGATGTTATGGATTAACCAAAGGACAAGATTCTGCCACTGCAGACGAAGGTTCTAAAAGTAAAGCTGGATCTGTTAATTTATTTAATGCCATTGATTTGCCAAGTTTAGCTTTAGAACTAGGTGCTTCGTTTGTAGCTCAAAGTTTTTCTGGCGATAAAGCACAACTGATTCCATTGATTAAAGCAGCCATCAAACATCCTGGGTTTGCACTCATTAATGTTATTTCGCCCTGTGTAACTTTTAATAATAATCCGGGCTCAACTAAAGCATACGATTATGTAAGAGAACACCTCGACGCAACTTCAACAGTAGACTTTATTCCTTTGCAAGAAGAAATTAGCGTGGCCTACGAAGCGGGTTCTACTAAGAATATCGAATTACACGATGGTTCATCTTTACAATTAAATAAATTAGCAACTAATTGGAATCCCGAAGATAGAATGTCTGCTATGACTGCCATGCAGCAAGCAAAATTAGATGGAGAAATTTTAACAGGCTTAATTTTTATTGAACCTGAAACCACCGATTTGCATGCCATGATTAAAACTTCCGATACACCATTAAATACAATGGATGAATCGCAGTTGTGTCCGGGATCACAAGCGCTCGAAGCACTCAACGAAGAATTTAGATAAAAAAAATAGCGCTTATTCAGCGCTATTTTTTTTGATAAATATTTTGTGGTATTGTAAATAGGATATCCAAAGAATAGCCATAATTACTAATGGGAAATAGGTGAGACCTGTAAAGCCATCAACCATTCCATGACTTAAGAATGCAAAAATAAAATTAAATGTAAAACCGGCATAAGCCCATTCTTTAATTTTTGCAGGCACAATGGGTATCAAAAGCGATAGCGCTCCTAATACTTTAAAAATAACTAATATATTTCCAAAGTATCCAGGATAGCCCAAGTGACTGATTCCTTGTTTTGCCATTTCTGTTTGAGAGGTAAGGGCCGGCATAACACCCTCCATTAAAAAAACAATAATGGTACATACCCAATAAGCAATGATTCCTTTTTTCATAAAATTATCTTCCTTCTTCGTTTAAGATGTTGGTATTACTTTTAATATATTTTAAAATAATGTATAATAAAGATGATAAAGCTG
>CAIMAP010000171.1 GCA_903838995.1 uncultured bacterium
ACTTCGAACGAAGGGTTTTCGGTTGTGGCGCCCACAAGAGTAACAACCCCTTTTTCTACTGCGCCCAATAAAGAGTCTTGTTGTGATTTACTAAATCGATGAATTTCGTCGATGAATAAAATAGGATTTGCCGCGCCAAAAAAAGATTGACTTTTGGCTTTTTCAATTACTTCTCTAATATCTTTTACGCCAGAATTAATGGCACTCAATGCATAAAACGGACGCTTGAGTTGTTGCGAAATAATATGCGCTAAAGTTGTTTTGCCTACACCAGGTGGCCCCCAAAATATCATAGAAGGAATGGTGCCAGATTCAATAGCATTGCGCAATACAGCCCCTTTTCCAACTAAATGGGATTGGCCAATATAGTGGTCTAAATTACTAGGCCTTAATCGTTCTGCTAAAGGTATCGACATTATTGTTTTCTATAGATAGAAAATATGGTTGGTCTTTTATGTAATTCTGGTTTGTTCTTTTTCCAGTATTCTACTTTCGCTGTTTTAATCATTTCATTGGCATCGGTAATATCGGTTGCAATCGATAAGTAAGTATCGGGCTTACAACTTTTTAAAACTTCTTCTAATAATTGATTATTTCGAAAGGGCGTTTCCATAAACAATTGGGTGTGATTGTTTCGTTCTGCTAAGCGCTCTAAGTCTTGAATTTTTTTACTGCGTGCCATTTTATCAATAGGTAAATAACCATTGAAAGTAAATTGTTGCCCATTAAAACCCGAGGCCATCATAGCTAATAAAATAGAAGATGGACCAACAAGTGGCACCACTTTAATTCCTTTGCGATGCGCCTCTGCAATGAGCTCTGCGCCTGGATCTGCTATGCCTGGGCATCCTGCTTCTGTTAATATGCCTACCGATATGCCAGCACTTAAATCTTTAAAATAATCGGCTAAAGGTTCTTGTTCTTTTTTATTATAAACCAAAACACTTAATTGGTTTTGAGGTATGGTAATTTTAGCTGCTTTTAAAAATGCCCTTGCCGATTTTTCGTTCTCTACAATAAAATGTTGCAAAGAATGTATGATCGAAATGGTGTGCGGTGCTAAAATTGCAATAGGATCTGTTTCTTCCGAAAGGTAAACAGGGATAAGGTAAAGCGTTCCATTCATATTGTATTTAATTAACTTAGTTCGGCAATCGCCTTTTTCAATCTTTCAAAAGAAGCTAAAATAGTTGCTTCGTTTGCCGCACCAACCGATAACCTAAACCATGCAGAATGTTTGGTTAAACCAAATGCCGAAAAGGGCACCATGGCTAATTGCGCATGACTTAAAATATAAGAAGTAATATCCATGCTATTCTCCAAAACCTTACCATCAGCGGTTTTCATGCCTTGTATGTCCACTTTTACAGTTAAATAAATAGCACCCATGGGTTCTATAGCATCTACCGGAATGCCTTCACTTTTTAAATTTTGAAAACCTGTATACAAAGCATCTAAACTACTTTTAATTTGTGATTTAAAAGGGAGCATGAAATTTTCAATGGCTTCGTCATTTTTTAAAAATGCGGCAGTTGCAATTTGTTCTGCTTTAGGTGCCCATGCACCCACATGCCCAAGTATTGCTTTCATTTTATCTATTACCGCTTGTGGTCCGAAAGCCCAGCCCACTCTTACGCCTGTGGCTGCAAAGGATTTTGAAATACCATCAATATAAATAGTATAATTTCTTAATGCGGGTCTTAGATGAATTGGATCGTAGTGTTTGTGCTCGCCAAATGTTAAAGTCCAATATACTTGATCGTACATAATGTACAATGGTTTTTCATCGGCTGTTCTGCTGGCATTTTCGGCAAGTACTAAATCACATATTTCTGCCAAATCTTTTTGTGTAAACATAGTGCCTGTTGGATTCAACGGACTACACAAAGCCAGTAGCGTTGCCCCTTTTAGGTGTGGTGCAATATCTGCTGCAGTTGGCATAAAATTATTTTCGGCAGCTGTTGCTACCATTATCGGAACAGCTCCAGTTAAATGACAATAATGATTATTGTTCCAAGAAGGAATCGGAAATACAACTTTGTCTCCTGGATCTAATAAAGCTAAATAAGTAGCATAAATTAAAGGCCTAGAACCGCCAGCAACTAAAATTTCGTCTGTAGAATAAGTTAAATTCCCTTTATTAAATAAAAAATCAGCAATAGATTTTCGCAAAGACATTTCCCCATTAGCAGGAGGATAATTGGTGTTGTTTTTTAGATAAGCCTCTGTAATGCCTTCTTGTAATTCTTTTGGAATAGGATAATGGTTGGGATCAAAATCGCCAATGGTGAGGTTACAAATTTGTGCACCATTTCTAATGAGTTCATTCACTTCATTCCCAATTTTGATAATTTCAGAGCCAATTAAATTGGCAGCCATATTTGATACTTTCATCCCCTTAAAATTTGCCCTAAAGATAGGAAATTCCATCGTTTTAGGCTTTAAGATTTCTCCACGCGATTATGCACAAACTCGCTTGGCAATAAAGAAATTAACATATCCACATTTTTTTAGGGAAATATCTGTGCTAAAGCATTGTAGTTTAGAAATTTTAGGCTATCTTTGCCCTCCCTCAACTAATGAGGGAAAGTTAAAACAATATAAATCAATTAGTTAAAGACAAAATGAATACGTTAAGTTACAAAACTGTCTCTGCTAACAGCAAAACTGTTACGAAAGAATGGGTCGTAATCGACGCCAATGCAGAGATTTTGGGGCGCCTAAGCTCTAGGATAGCTTTTATCTTAAGAGGCAAACACAAGGCTAATTTTACCCCACACGTAGACTGCGGTGACAATGTGATTGTTATCAATGCAGACAAAGTAAGGTTTACGGGCAACAAATTCGAAGAGAAAGAGTATGTTTCGTATACAGGCTATCCAGGTGGACAGAAATTTATCTCTCCTAAGGATTTAATGGCAAAACACCCTACTCGTGTGGTTGAAAAAGCAATACGCGGTATGCTTCCTAAAAATAAATTAGGAAACAAAGTGTTTAAAAATTTACATGTGTACGCGGGTGCTGAGCATCCTCATGCTGCACAAACACCTAAAACCATTAAATTTTAAAAGAGATGACGACCACTAACACTTCGGGTAGAAGAAAAACAGCCGTAGCCCGCATCTATTTAGTAGAAGGAAACGGTGCCATTATCGTAAATGGTAAAGATTACAAAGCTTATTTTCCAACACTTCCGCTTCAATTCATTGTAAACCAATCATTACAAGTTACAGATTTACTAGGTAAATTTGATATCAGTGTAAACGTAATGGGTGGTGGTATTACAGGACAAGCAGAAGCAGTGCGTTTAGCAATCGCTAAAGCAATTGTAGAAAGAGATCCAGAAAAGAAACCTGCATTAAAAGCGAAAAGTTTAATGACACGTGATAGCCGTATGGTGGAGCGTAAGAAACCAGGTCGCAAGAAAGCAAGAAAAAGATTTCAATTTAGTAAACGTTAATTTTTGGAGGACACTATATAATGGCACGCACTACATATCAAGACTTATTAGACGCGGGTGTTCATTTTGGACACTTAACGCGCAAATGGAATCCAAAAATGTCTCCATATATTTTCATGGAGAAAAATGGTATTCACATTATCGATTTGAACAAAACTTTAGTTAAAGTAGAAGAAGCTGCTTCAGCTATCAAACAAATCGTAAAATCAGGGAGAAAAGTTTTATTCGTTGCGACGAAAAAACAAGCTAAGGACATCGTTGCTGAACACGCAAGATCAGTAAATATGCCATTCGTAACCGAGCGTTGGTTAGGTGGTATGTTAACGAACTTTGCAACGGTTCGTAAATCTATTAAAAAGATGACGAACATCGACAAGTTCACTAAAGACGGTACTTACGACATTCTTTCTAAGAAAGAAAAATTAATGATCTCTCGTGATCGTATCAAATTAGAAAGAGTATTGGGTGGTATTTCTGATTTAAATCGTTTACCTGCTGCGTTATTCTTAATTGATGTTAAGAAAGAACACATTGCAGTAAGCGAGGCAATCAAATTAAACATTCCAACTTTTGCGATGGTTGATACCAACTCAGATCCAGGAAATATTGATTTCGTTATTCCAGCAAACGATGACGCAACTAAATCTATCTCTTTAATTACAGGTATTATTACCAAAGCAATTGAAGAAGGTTTAGAAGAGCGTAAGCGTGAGCGTGATGAAGATGCTGAAAAAGAAGGTGCAGCAGCTAAAGCAGCAGCAGAAAAAGAAACAGCAGAGAAACCAGTAAGAAAAAGAAAAACAGAATCAGCTGCTATTACAACTGAATCTACTACTGAGCAATCAGCAGAATAATTAAATAGGTTAAAAGGGGAAATGTTTAAGGGAATAACTCCTTTGTACACTCAACTTTTAACCTTTTTTTATGAATTAAATCAAATTAAAAAGATATGTCTATAACAATTAGCGCAGCTGATGTAAACAAATTAAGATTACAAACAGGTGCAGGAATGATGGATTGCAAAAAAGCTTTAACAGAATCTAATGGTGATTTTGAAGCAGCAGTCGATTACTTAAGAAAAAAAGGTGCTAAAGTTGCCGCAAGTCGTCAAGACCGCGATGCGGCTGAAGGTGCTGTAATTGCAAAAACAACTGCAGATGGTAAAAGAGGGGTTGTTATTGAATTAAATTGCGAAACAGATTTCGTAGCTAAAAATTCAAACTTCGTTGATTTTGCAAATGCAATTGCTGACTTAGCGATTACAAACAATCCAGCTACTTTAGCAGATTTGTTAGCTTTATCGTTAAACGGTGTTGTTTTAGCAGATGCTATTATTGATCAAACAGGAAAAATCGGTGAAAAAATCGGTGTATCTAAATATGAAGTAATGACTGCTGAAAAAGTGGTTGCTTATATCCATGCTGGAAATAAATTAGGCGTATTGGTTTCTATGAATTCTGATGCGGCTGGTAAAGCAGATGCAGCTGGTAAAGATGTTGCGATGCAAATTGCAGCAATGAATCCAGTAGCGGTTGATAAAGACGGCGTAGATGCTGCAACAATTGAAAGAGAAATTGAAATTGCAAAAGAGCAAATTCGTGCAGAAGGAAAACCAGAAGAAATGGTAGAAAAAATTGCCATGGGTAAATTGAATAAATTCTATAAAGATTCCACTTTGTTAAACCAAGAATTTGTAAAAGACAGTTCTAAATCGGTTGCACAAATGTTAAACGATATCGAAAAAGGCCTCACCGTTAGCGCATTTAAGCGTGTGGTGCTAGGAGCCTAAATTATTATCCCCCCGTTATTCAACGGGGGGATTTTTTTTGCGCTTTTTTTAACATTCTATTCAATTCAGTCTTATCTTTGGTAAACCTAAACACCTAGCCCTAACATGAAATACAACAGAATTCTTTTAAAACTAAGTGGTGAATCTTTAATGGGTTCGAAACAATATGGTATTGATACTGCAATGGTTCATCAATATGCAGTTGATATTAAAGAAGTAGTAGAAAGTGGTATTGAAGTGGCAATTGTAATTGGCGGTGGAAATATTCATAGGGGTTTAGATGCCGAAAAAGGTGGAATGGATCGCGTGCAAGCCGACTACATGGGAATGCTTGCAACCGTAATTAATAGTATGGCATTGCAAGATGCTTTAGAAAAAGTTGGCGTAAAAACTAGGTTATTGTCTGCCATTAAAATGGAACAAATTTGCGAACCATTTATTCGCAGAAGAGCTATTAGACATTTAGAAAAAGGCAGGGTAGTAATTTTTGGTGCGGGCACCGGAAACCCTTATTTTACAACAGATACAGCTGCTTCTTTAAGAGCAATTGAAATCGAAGCAGATGTGGTTTTAAAAGGAACGCGTGTAGATGGAATTTATACTGCCGATCCAGAAAAAGATGCCAATGCGGTTAAATTTGAAAAAATAACTTTCACAGAAGTTTACGATAAAGGATTAAATGTAATGGATATGACTGCATTTACTTTATGTCAAGAAAATAATTTACCCATAATTGTATTCGATATGAATACCAGAGGGAACTTTAAAAAATTAATGGAAGGTGAAGTAATAGGAACTTTAGTACATGCATAAAAAATAGTATTATGGACGATAGATTAAAAATATTAATTGAAGAAGCGAAAGACACCATGTCTAAAGCGGTTGATCATGTTGAATCAGAATTAACAAAAATTAGAGCAGGAAAAGCGAACCCTCAAATGCTAGACAGTGTTCATGTAGACTATTACGGAACACCTACTCCAATTGCTCAGGTAGCCAATGTAAATACCCCAGACGCCAGAACCATTGTGGTGCAGCCATGGGAGAAAAATTTAATTGCTGCCATAGAAAAAGCAATTACCGATGCCAACTTAGGATTAAATCCACAAAATGACGGTATCGTTATCAGGTTAAGCATTCCGCCACTAACCGAAGAAAGAAGAAAAGATTTAGTAAAGCGCGTTAAAGCAGAAGGCGAAGCCGGAAAAGTGGCTATCAGAAATATTCGTAAGGATGTGAATGAGAAAATTAAAAAGCAACAAAAAGAAGGTGTAGCAGAAGACGACGCAAAAACAGCCGAAGCAGAAGTTCAAAAAGTAACCGATTCTTATATTGTCAAAGTGGATAAACACATTGAAGTAAAAGAAAAGGATATCATGACTGTTTAATGGAACTCGAATTAGGCTTTTCGCCATGCCCGAATGATACTTTTATTTTCGATGCCATGTTGCATGGAAAAATAGACACCGAAGGCATCACTTTTATTCCTGTAATAGAAGACGTGGAAACCCTTAACCAGAAAGCCTTACAGCAAGCATTAGCCATTACAAAATTAAGTTACCATGCATTTGCTCATCTAGTAGATAAATATATTTTATTAGATGCGGGAAGTGCTTTGGGCTTTGGTGTTGGTCCGCTGCTAATTTCTAAAAATAAAATCGAACACATCGAAGACAAAATTGCCAACCTAAAAATTGGTATACCTGGTAAATTAACAACGGCTAATTTTTTATTGAAAATTGCATTTCCTCAAGCACAACAAAAAGTGGAAATGGTTTTTTCTGATATAGAAAATGCGCTGATCAACGAGGAAATAGATTTAGGTTTAATTATTCATGAAAACAGATTTACTTACGCTGCAAAAGGCTTGCATAAAGTAATTGATTTAGGTAGTTTTTGGGAACAAAAAACCGGAAGTGCCATTCCGCTAGGGGGCATCGTTATGTCTAGAAAATACGACAAAGAGACCCTCAACAAAGTGAACCGAATTATGGCTAGAAGTGTTGAATTTGCTATGAAAAACCCATTATCTTCTGCCGCATTTGTTAAACAACATGCCCAAGAAATGGAAGAATCGGTGATGGTACAACATATACAACTTTATGTCAATAAATATTCCTTAAATTTGGGAGTAGAAGGAAGAAAAGCAGTGAGTACATTGCTAGATAGCGCAGTTGCGCAAGGACTAATTCTTCCATTAACACATGCAATATTTATAGACTAATGATCATCGTAACAGGTGCAGCAGGTTTTATCGGAAGTTGTTTGGTTCAAAAACTAAACGATGAAGGCTATACCGATCTTATTTTAGTAGATGATTTTACAAAAGTTGATAAAGAAGCAAACTTGCTCAACAAAAAATATTCACAAAAAATTGATCGGGCTATTTTTTCTCATTGGCTCGAGGAAAATCATCGATTAGTACAATTTATATTTCATATTGGCGCTAGAACAGATACTACCGAATTTGATAAAACTATATTGTGGCAACTCAATACGGATTATACCAAAATGCTCTGGAATGCCTGTGTAAACTATGGTTTACCCTTTGTGTATGCTTCTTCTGCGGCTACTTATGGCTTAGGCGAATTTGGTTATGACGATAACGAATCAACTATTAATCAATTAGTGCCGCTCAACCCTTATGGCGAATCAAAAAATGAATTCGATAAATGGGCATTAGCACAAAATCAACAACCCTATTTTTGGGCAGGCCTTAAATTCTTTAATGTATACGGACCAAACGAATACCATAAAGCAAGAATGGCTTCAGTCGTTTTTCATGCATACCAACAAATTAAAAATACCGGCAGTTTAAACTTATTTAAATCTCATCATCCAGATTTTAAAGATGGCGAACAAATGAGAGATTTTGTATATGTGAAAGATGTGGTAAATGTGCTGTATTTCTTTTTACATCACCGCAAAGATGCGGGCATTTATAATTTAGGATCTGGAAAAGCAAGAACCTTTAAAGACCTTGCTGTTGCTACCTTTCAAGCCATGAATATAGCTCCACAAATTAATTTTATAGATACACCTGCAGATATCAGAGATAAATACCAATACTTTACAGAAGCAAAAATGCAGAAATTAAAAGCGATTGGTTACGACATTCCTTTTCATACTATTGAGCAAGGCGTTTCAGATTACGTAAATAATTATTTAGCAAAAAATAATTATTTATAAAACAATCTCTTCTTCTTTACTATTATAAAAATGAAATTCTAAATAATGATGGCCACTGAGCCCTTTTATTTTTATCCATTTTTTATATTTCAAGAACCATTTAAATCGTTGAGAAATAAATCCTTTTTTCAAATAGGCTTCTATAAATGGATGAACAGTTAAAGAGATTCCTTTTTCGTTTTGTTCGTTTAAAATAAAATTAAGGTTACTTTCGATTTCGTCTAGTAAAACAATACTGGCTCTAATTTCGCCGCTACCACCACAACTTGGGCACTTTTCTACCGTAACAATATTCATTTCTGGACGAACACGTTGACGCGTAACTTGTACTAAACCAAATTTACTTGGAGGCAAAATAGTATGCTTAGCACGATCTTCGTTCATCAATTCTTTTAAATGATCGAACAAGACTTTCTTATTGCTGGCTTTATGCATGTCGATAAAGTCGATCACAATAATGCCGCCCATATCGCGCAGGCGTAATTGGCGCGCTATTTCTTTAGCCGCTTCCATATTTACCTGCAAAGCATTTTCTTCTTGATTCACTTCGGCCGTATTTCTATTGCCACTGTTTACATCAATTACATGCAGCGCTTCGGTATGTTCAATAATTAAATATGCACCACCCGGAAGGTTGACGGTTTTGCCAAATAAATTCTTTATTTGTCTATCGATTCCAAAATGATCAAACATGGGCTCTTTGCCACGGTAATGTTTAACGATTTTATCTTGTTCGGGTGCTATTTGATGGATATAGGTTTTTACTTCTTCAAAAATTGTCGCATCATTGATGTGTACATTATTGAAAGAGGCATTGAGCATATCTCTTAATACGGTCGAAGTTTTGTCTATTTCTCCCAGCATTCTTTTAGCAGGTTCTGTCGAAACAATTTTACTGCTAACGGTATTCCATCTTTCTACTAATTCTTTGAGGTCATTGTGAAGTTCTGCTACTCCTTTATTTTCAGAAACAGTTCTAATAATTACGCCAAAGTTTTTAGGCTTCACACTTTCGATGATTTTTTTCAACCGATTTCTTTCGCCAGCACTTTTGATTTTTTTAGAAACAGAAATGACATCGCTAAAGGGTACTAAAACCACATAACGGCCAGCAAGCGAAATTTCCGCACTGAGTCTAGGACCC
>CAIMAP010000172.1 GCA_903838995.1 uncultured bacterium
GATCTTTTTCACTTCTGACATGTTTTAATGCCGAAAGATTCAACACATAATCATATTTGCCATCGGCGTCTATAAAAGCATCATACTCTATAGATCCAATATCTAATGCAAACGTTTGAAAATCTCCATCAATATAACCGTAAGAGCTCCTTAAATCACGAACTAGCTCAACCATGTTATTCTCACTTATATCGACAACATGAAGTTTTAATGGATTCCTTTTGAAAATCTCTGTAGTTACTGCCTGCCCTATTGAACCAGCTCCACCAATAACTAAAAAAGTTGAAGATTTTACTTTTTCGGTTAATTCTATTTCAACGGATTGAACATCATTTGAAAAAATTTCTTCGCTTCGACCAATCAAATTTAAAATATCCATTACTCCATCATCTCCTTCCAAACCTTCTTACCACCCAAACCCAACAAACTTAAAAATCCAAATAAGAATCCCCCAATCACCATAGCTTTTAGTTTCCCTAATCGTGCTTTGGGTAAAGGTAAAATAGGTTGATCGATAATTTGCACCAAAGGTTCTTCTCGCATCAAAGTCAGTTTGGCAAACTCTAAATTCTTGACTAATTCGCCATATAAAGTACCCAACATTTGCACTTTCATTTCTTGCTTTAATTTAGGTACTGCAGCTTGTTGGCGAATAAGACCCATATTTTGGTCGCCAAATTGGGCACGGCCATATAGGGCAGCATTTAATTCTCGTTGAACAGAGTCTGCTCTGTTTTGCAAAAGCATAACATTACCTCTGGATTTTTTGGTTTTGGTTTCGATGTAAAAATCAGTCACCGTTTCGATGAGCTTTTCAGAAAATACTTTCGCGAAAATTTCGTCTGTGCTTGCAAAAACAACATTGATGATGCTCAGTTTTTTATCTTGTTGCGCAATGGCTACATTGTTTTTAATAAGCCCTCCAGAAATCATGCCTAATACTGAATCTTGCTGCAAGGTAAACTTGCTTCTATCGGAGCTAGTGAATTTTAAACCCGCTAAGTTTTTATTCTTCGCCCATGCTTTGTCGAGTTTATTGTATTGAATATAACGATTGATTAGTAAATCGGATTTGCCATTAATGGTAACGGAACTTAATAAAGTTTTTTCGATTAAAAAACGAGACTTCAACAATTCAATCATGTTACCGCCAGAAAATACGCCGCCGCCATCTCCGCCACCACCTAATCCAAACTGCGCGGCCAATGAAGCTAAGCCCCCACCGCTAGATCCACCTTTTTCTTCTAATACAAAACTCAGTTTAGCAGTATAAATGGTTTTTTTAGTAAAGGAATAACCTAATCCTAATAAGCCACCAATTAAGCCTGCCAAGAAAATTATTTTCCATTTTGATTTAAAAAACGCAAACCATTCTCCTGCTTTTTGAATCAATTCCTTTAAAGAAATTTCGTCGTTTTGTGTTTCTGGTGTTTGCATTATTTTACTTGTTGTAATAATATATAAAGAGTGGCTATGGCGGTAATTTTAGTCATTAAATTTTCTACAAATTTATTGGTATTAAAAGGTTCACCATCTTTTTTCTTATCTGCGGACTTTACTTTTTGAGGTTTTAACGCCGTATAAATTATAGAGCCCTTGCTCACTTTTGGATAAATAGGATAAAATAAAATGCGTTTGGTACGGTTAACTTTTGAATTAGGTTGTACCACATAAGTTTTGCGGCGCCATGCGTTTTCTGAAAAACCAGAACCATAATGTCGAATATAAAATCCTGCTCTGCGGCCCGATAAATAAGGCGCATTTACTTGCGCGACATTATTAACCTCGCTATAATTTAATGCTCCGCTACCTTTAATGCTTACAATATCTTGTGTCAATGGCACATTCAATACATCGCCATCTTTCAATAAATAATTATTACGGTTCCAACCAAACTTAACCGCTTTTTTTAACTTTATGACAATATAATTGCCTGCTAAACCAGGGCGGTAAAAAGTTGCCGCTTCTGGAAAGGCGTATCGGGTTAAACCACCTGCGCGTTTTACCAAGCTCGAAATTTTTTCGTCTCTTTTTAATAAAGTGTATTTACCTGGGTATTTTACTTCGCCAGTAATTTCTACAATTTGTGGCATTTCATAATTAGGTATGCTACGCACAAATATTTGATCGTAAGGTTGCAAAACAAATTTAGCATCGGCATCGGTTAATACATTTTGTTTGTCTGCTAATTGTATGCTTTGTACTGTGGTACGAATTTCTTTTCCTACTTTATAACCTGGCGAGAACATCGATAAACGGGTAATTTCTATGCGTAAATTACTTGCCTCTAAAGTTAAGCCGCCTGCATTTTGCAACGCGTCTCCAAGTGTTAAGCCTGCCACATATTCTTGTTTGCCTGCTTTACGCAAAGCACCAAATGTTTGTACCGAAAAGTAATCTACATAGTCGGCTTTGTTATATACCACTATTGCATCTAAGGGCTCTAATAAGCGATTGTTTTTACTCGTGCTATCATTCATAATATCTAACAAAGAAATACGAATGTATTCTTTGGTTAAATCTAATTTTGTTCTAACTAAATAAGCTTGTTCTAAAATACTTTCTTTTTTCAATCCTCCTGCATTCATAATCGCATCGCGCAGCGTAATGCCCGCTACAAATTCGAAAGTACCAGGCTTTTTAACTGCTCCTGCAACAGAGATAGAAAAGAAATCTACATAGTCGGCTTTATTATATACCACTACAGCATCTAAGGGTTGCAATAGCATATTATTTTTGCTGGTACTATCCATGATATCTACCAAAGAAATACGAATATATTCTTTGGTTAAATCTGCTTTGGTTCTAATTAAATAAGCTTGCTCTACGATACTTTCTTTTTTCAAACCACCTGCATTCATAATCGCATCGCGCAAGGTAATACCCGCTACAAATTCGAAGGTGCCTGGCTTTTTAACCGCACCTGC
>CAIMAP010000173.1 GCA_903838995.1 uncultured bacterium
GTTTTTGCTGTATTGTTTTCGAATGTCCGAAACTTTTCCTTCTAACATTTTTTCTGATAAATTCAAAATGGCAATATGGGAACATAATTCTTCTACCGATTCCATTCTATGCGATGAAAAAATAATGGTAGTACCTTGTTGGTTTAAATTTAAGAATTCGTTTTTAATCATTTCGGCATTGATTGGATCGAAGCCGCTAAATGGTTCATCTAAAATTAATAATTCGGGTTGATGAATAACCGTAGCCACAAACTGCACTTTTTGTTGCATGCCTTTTGACAAATCCTCTACATTTTTATTCCACCAGCTTTTCATTTCAAGCCTTTCAAACCATTGCTTAGCGCGCTTTTCGGCTTCTTGTTTACTTAAGCCTTTGAGTTGGGCTAAATAAACAATTTGATCGGCTACACCCATTTTTTTATATAGTCCGCGTTCTTCGGGAAGGTAGCCAATACTGCTAATGTGTTTTTCTTGTAACTTTTCGTCTTTGAAATAAATTTCTCCAGAATCGGCTTTAGTAATCTGATTGATGATCCTAATTAAAGAAGTTTTTCCAGCACCATTAGGGCCCAAAAGTCCAAATACGCTGCCTTTGGGGATTTCCATACTCACCGAATTTAATGCTCGGTGGTTTTCGTAATCCTTTATAATAGACCTAATACTTAACATACAATGGTTTTTATTATTCGAAGTATTCTTTCATTCGCTCGAAAAATCCTTTATCATTTTTACCTGGGCTTGGTTTAAAATTTTCCGAGTTTTGTAATCCTTCTAAAGCAATTCTTTCTTCGCGTGATAAGGTTTTAGGTGTCCACACATTGATATGCACCAACTCATCGCCTCGATGATAAGAGTTAATATCTTTAATGCCTTTACCTTTTAATCTCAATATTTTTCCGCCTTGTGTACCCGCATCAATTTTAATTCTTGCTTTTCCATCAATAGTGGGAACTTCAACGCTCGTGCCAATGGCTGCATCTATAAAACTAATGTATAAATCGAATACCACATTTACGCCATCTCTTTTTAATTGTTCGTGTTCTATTTCTTCAATCACAATGAGTAAATCACCAGGTACGCCACCTTTGGGAGCCGCATTTCCTTTACCACTCATCGATAATTGCATGCCTTCGGTTACGCCCGCTGGAATATTAATGGTAATTGTTTCTTCTCCTCTTTCTACACCATCACCATTACATGCGGTACATTTAGCCGTAATTTTTTGACCTTCCCCATTACAAGTAGGGCAGGTAGTGGTCGTTTGCATTTGCCCAAGAATGGTATTCTGCACTCTTCTTACACTTCCGGCTCCATTACAAGTACTACATTTAGAGAAGGAGTTTTTATCTTTTGCGCCCGATCCGCCACAAACTTTACACGAATTTAATTTTTGAACTTTAATGGTTTTTTCGGCACCGTTTGCAATTTCTTCTAAAGTTAATTTTACTTTAATTCGCAAATTGGTTCCTTTTTGCACGCGCCTGCCGCCACCGCCACCGCCACCAAAGAAACTTTCAAAAGGACTGCCGCCGCCACCAAATACATCTCCAAATTGAGAGAAAATATCTTCCATATTCATGCCGCCACCGCCACCATATCCGCCTGCTCCAGGACCCGAATGTCCAAACTGATCGTAGCGTTGTTTCTTTTCAGGACTACTTAAAACTTCGTAAGCTTCTGCTGCTTCTTTGAATTTTTCTTCCGAAGCTTTATCGCCAGGGTTTTTATCGGGATGATATTTAATAGCCGCCTTTCGGTATGCTTTTTTAATTTCATCTGCATCGGCGTTTTTGCTCACGCCTAAAATATCGTAAAAATCTTTCTTTGCCATGTTATGAACCTACTACCACTTTTGCGTAACGAATTACTTTGTCATTTAATAAATATCCTTTTTCTACTTCATCCATTACTTTACCTTTTAGGTCTTCGCTCGGTGCGGGAACATTGGTAATAGCTTCATGTAAATCTGTATCAAAAGCTTTGCCTACTACCGATTCCATTTCTGTTAAACCTTGGCTTTGTAAAGTGCTTTTTAATTTATGATGAATGAGTTGAATGCCCTCTTTAACCGCTTCAATATCTTTGGCAATTTCCATCGATTTTTTTGCACGGTCAAAATCATCTAATACAGAAAGCATCGATTTAATTACATCTGCATTTGCTGTTTTAAATAATTCGATGCGTTCTTTTGCAGTTCTTCTTTTGTAATTATCAAATTCTGCATATAAACGAAGGTATTTATCGTTTAATGCATCTATTTGCACCTGTGGGTCTAAAATTTCTTCTTCGCTTACGGTATTTACTTCCGCATTATTTTCTGCGTTTTCTGAATTAATGGGTGCTTCTTCCTCGTTTGTCAAATTTTCAGTCGATTCGGTCATATTATCTTTGTTTATAGCTTTAATCTTGCGATAAGGCATTTTTCAAA
>CAIMAP010000174.1 GCA_903838995.1 uncultured bacterium
AATCATAAATCCTTTAAAAATGCTAATTGCCTACTCCTTTATAAATTTAACTTGTACATATTCTTTATCATTTGCTAACTTAAGAATAAATAAACCTTTTGACAGTTCAGAGATATTGATTTCATTAGCTTGCAAATCTCCCTCAAGGATTGGTTGCCCATATAAATTTAAAATAGAAAAATGATTATAAATAGTATTGGATTCGATAGAAAGTTTGTTAGCTGCTGGGTTTGGAAACACTTTCAATTGATTTTTATTAACTGATTGTGAAATACCATTTGCAAGACAATTAGGATCGCAACCAGGTGTTAGGCAACCACATGCATCTAGTTTCATTACATATGTTTGCACATCATAAATTGGATTATCTTCGAATCTACCTGTTATCAAAATCCCACCATCTTTCGAAATATAACTTCCATATAAATATTCCACATAGTCTGGGTTACCACATTCTCTATACCAAATAACATTACCTTCTAAATCATATTTGGTAATTAAAAGTTGATAATCATTTAATTGGGGAAAATTAGGAACCTCTTTCCCCGCAAGTCCAATACACATCAGATTTCCATCAACCGTATTATAGATACTCATATAATTTTGATAATTATAACCACTAAATCTATCTTTTCTTACCCAAACATTATTTCCATTACTATCTAGTCTTATCAATAGTGATTTGTCTTTCCCCCTAGAAAAGAGATCTGTATCACACAAATTATCAGTTCCACCAGCTATATAATAGGAACCATTTGAATCCTGAACTATACTGTTACCCCATGAGTCACAACCAACACTTCTAAGATCTTCCATCGTTGTAAACGTTCTCCATTTTTCTTTTCCATTGGTATCAATTTTCATTGTCAAAATTGACCTTTGAATTGGCACACCAGAAAAGCTTGATCCTGTTAAAACAAGATCTCCAGCATTGGTGAAACTTAAACTATTTGATTTATCTGATTTTTCAGCATAATAACTAGAATCAAAAGTAGTAATCGTATTTTGATTTACTTTACGTAACATAAAATCATTAAAACTTAGCCCCCCTTTTTTAGAACCTGTTAGATATATAGAATTATCTTTTTAAAGCAAATTACTTCCATGATAGTTTCCATCGATATTTTGATACCGTCTATAGATGTTATTTATAGAATCATTTAAATTAATTTTGTAAAGTGCTAATTCACTTATCAGGGTCGTTGGATTTAATCTCGTGCCAGTTGCATAAATTATATTGTTTTTATCGATTTCAAATTTTTCTAGAAAATCATCACCGTCTAAATGAAACACCTTTGTATCTAATGAATCGCCAAATTTGTTAAGGATAAAAAAACCAAAATCTACTTTTAGCGAAAAGGAATCCAAATATGTAAATAATGTTATCAAATTTCCATTAGTATCTTCTTTAATGCCATATCCTTTACAATTACTCTCAGGATTGCCATACCGAAAATATTTTAAAAATGTGTTTTGAGAATATGTTTTTGAGCACAGCAATAATAGAACTATGCTCAA
>CAIMAP010000175.1 GCA_903838995.1 uncultured bacterium
ACCATCAGACAAAACTTGCACCTCAGCAGATAAATCAGCCGCTCGTTCTTCACTATTGTATAGTTTAGAGAATCTGTTTTGTGCATTTAGATTTACAGAAAATAATAAAAAGAGAAATAATAGTTTTTTCATTTTAGTAAAAAATAGCCATAGGTAAATTCCTATGGCTATGCGTTTTTATTTATTGATGATAAATTTAATGGTTTTAGTTTCGTTTGTATCTGATATAAACTTAACTAAATAAACTCCATTACTTAATAAATCTGTTTGGATAGTGATATTATTGTATCCTTTAATATACGAACTTAATTTCTTACCCAAAATATCATATAATTCAATTTTGCCAGCTAGTGCTGATATGGTAATACTATTTGAGGCTGGATTTGGGTAAATTTTTAACTCAAGTAATGATTTCAAATTATCTTCGATAGTTTGCTTGTTTTCTAATTTAGATTTCTCTTGGCTAATTAAAACTGGTCTAGATTCACTTTCGTATTCCCATAATTCTGGAGCATCATCAAAATTAATTCCTCTTAGTTCTCTTAAAATAGATTTAGCCATAAATGCAGCTTCCGTATTGTTAGCAGCAATTATTTTTAAATCTTCAATCTCATCATCCACTAAGTAAAATATATCTACAGCCAAACTATCTGCATTTAATAATATTTCCATTAAATTAACAAAGTCTTGATCGTTACTATCTACAATATCGTAATTTAATAGCATACTATTTGAATTACCAAAATCTTTCTTCGTATAATAACTTGTAATCAATAAACGCTTAAAAGAGTTTTCATCCGCAAAGTAAGAATCATTTTTTTCAAGATAATCTAATGCATCATCCTCTAAATTATTATTAATTAAAGTTCTAATGTATTGATTAACCATTAAATGTTTTTTGATTTCATTTGCCTCGTTGTAAATCTCCTCTTCCCAATACCCAGAACATGCATCAAAGGACGTATTACAAGCAAATAGTTGTGTACCACAAGTACTTTCATTATTATTTGAAGAGGTTGATACAATTACATTTCCAGAGTAGCATTGTACTTCCGCATTTTGCGCAGCATAATATTTAAACGCAATAGTAGAATTTATTTCTTGATTACTAATTGTACAAACATTATCAAATATATCACCTGCTTGGTCCTGTCCAGGGTTTGCACCTTCACCTTGGTCTTGCAAAACACCGCTAGATGATTGCGGATTGATTGACCAAGCCCTATAATGATTATTATAAGTATTGCATTTTATACTTAAATAAGGATTACGCTCTTCCGTTTGAGTACCATAAGCTATGCTTTGATAATTATCTTTTTCAATAATACTTGCAAAACCTGTTGAATTACTTACAATACTACCCCATGCAGAGTTTAAAGTTTCTGCATCCTCAGAAGAATAGATATTTTCACTAATATTAAAACTATGCGAGTTCTCCATTTTTATTCCCCAAGTTTCATTTTTAAGACTAGGAGATGTTGGGTTTTCAATATCAAATGAATACCCAGGTATATTAAAATTATTTGATGAGATTCTTTGAAATGCAGTGGTCACTTCAAAGATTCCCTTCCTTACATTTGTGAATTCATTAGCATAAATAGTAGATGCTCCTTTAATGCTTAAAATGGCAGAATTATATATACCGTATGTTAAATCACTAAATGTATTGCTATCAGCTTGTAAATGTGAATTAAAAGAATTAATTCCTATTCCTCTTAAATCAACTGGCAGGCTAGTATTACTTACAAACGTATTATTATTAATTTTAAATTTATTAACTGAAGATAATGAGATAAAATCTTTGTGTCCTAAAGGCCTATCGTTATTATCAACATAAGATGGATCTCTCATAATACCATTATTTATAAAATCACAATGAGAAACTATACTATTGTATTGTGGTGTTAAACCATAAACATAAGGTTTTATAACAATTGATTGGTAATTATCTACAAAATTAGCATTCTGTACATCAATAATACCTCCAGATTTTTTTGTGAATGAATATTCTTCTTCACCTTTTTCACCCATAAAAACAGCTACTCTAGCATACTCAATTGTTGCATCACCACGCATGTATAAATACCCTTGATTTAAAGCGCTTTGAATTGCAATATTATTCCCCATTACAACAATTCCATCCCACATCGAGCCTGAACATGAATTTAATGCAGTTAATTTGGCTCCATCTAATAAATCTAATCTTGCACCTGGTTCAATCAATATTCCTGTTTTTATTCCTGTTCTTTTTGAATCAGCGAATTCCACAACAGTACTACTACCAGTTATTGTTAATTTCTGACCAGTTTTAACCGTAACAAGGCCTAAAATACTTTTACTTGAATTCCATGTTGTATTAGTGGTTATATCAATTTGATTAAATTCATCTGTTAAAGTGTAGTTGTATTTTACACCACATTCGTCATATAATTTAATTAAATAATCATCATCAAAATTAGGTGATATATTTCCAGTAATTAAATAACCTCCATTGGGGTGTTCCAAAACGCTATACACACATTCTTCATTCTCAAGGTCTACATCATTTAATTCAACAGGAATATTGTTTGGAATTACCTTATCCCATTCTAAAGCATAGGAAGAATTGTATTTGGCAACATATGCATCTGAATTCCAAAATTCTTCATTTGAATTTGATGGAGGTAGTAACTGTTTTGTTGTTGTTAAAATTAATCCACCATCGGATGTGTTGCAAATGCCAATTTTCAAATCATTTGCTTTTATTGTACCAAGAGAAAACTCACTTATTTTTGAAAGGTTATTATTGTAACGTATTATTCTGCCAGTGGCTTCACCTCCTTCGGCTGTTCCATCACAATTGAAAACTAGTGGTAATATTATGTCTCCATTTGGTCTGAACAAAACATCATAGGCCACAGAACTTTTTGTAGAGTCAGAGATAACGCTAGTTAAATTTTGAACTGATGGATTTGATGAACTATTTATTTTGAAAATCATTCCATCATAACGTACACTATCAGTAGTATGTTGTATTTTACCGGCAATAGCAAATTCCCTAACTGTACTGCCCATACTTGAATATTCCCGTTTATCAATAGCAAAAGCCCTCCCTTTGATTGAAGTATAATGTGCTTTCCATTGTAAAGTTCCACTTGTGTCAATTTCGATTACAAAAGGGTGATCAGGACCTATTGAGGTAGAATCAAAATCGTTTTGAGTATTTGTACCATTAAACTCCTGAGAGAATCCAACCACTTTAAATTTTAATGGACTTGATTCTATAATATCATAGGCCATACCTCTAGTTTTTCTAGCATATAATGCATCGTCATATGGTCCATATATGTATTGCCAAATTAAATCACCATTAGCGTTTAATTTTATTACATAGACATGTCTCATACTACGTCTTGGTTCTTCAAGCAAGAATTTCCCAGTTATGTATTTCTGATTAGCCCCCTTATTATAGATTATACTGGATCCAAAATCATGAGATCGACCGACTGCATAGTAATACCCATCAGATCCCTGTATTATTGAGTAAAGTTCACTAAAAAGTTCGCCATAATCTTTATACCATACTTCTTTCCCATTTGGATCAATTTTAGCAACTTTAGCCCTCCATCCAACATTTCTAGTTGAGAGATTAGAACTTTCACGACAAGTATCATTTTCCCTTATTCTATAGGATGAACTATATCCAGCACAAACAAATCCATCGAATGTGCCATCGTTGTATGATACACATGATTTATAAAACCAATCTTCATTTGTCTCTGAAGCTGAATTGAAATATACATCATCAAAATTATAGCATTCATCTTCATAAGGCCAATAAGATTTTTGCCATTGAATTCCAGGTGGATTATAAAGTTGCGCATTTACATTTATTTGTATTCCCCAGAATAAAATAAATAGAATTAGTAGTTTTTTCATAAAATAAGATTATTGTAAAAATTCAATTCGAAAAAAAATAAAAGAGTGCATTATATATTTATAGGTGTTTAAGTATTTAATGACTCTTGAAAAATAATTTCCTGTAAATATTAGTATTAGAAAACCTTGAAACAATACATCATATGCAGTATATTTTGAAAAAATAAATATTGGATTAGAGAATATAAAAATTATAAAGTATTGAATAACAATATTATATGTTAATTTAATAATTGAACACGAAATTTATGTTTCACAAAATAAAAGCTGAGATTCACCGGTTTGGTTAAGTTGTTTATTGCTTAATTAATATGAATTTTGAATACCTGCTACAATGCAAAGCTGTGCAATTCAAATAAACCCCTTTTTGAAAACGCTCGTACCATTCTCGTGACCCCTAAGTGTAGTTCATTAACATAGGTATTAAATATCAAGCGATTACATGAGGTAGTTCGACTCCCTCAAGCTCCACCCCTGCTGGGGTTGGGTGCAATGGCATCACTTACTTTTACTAATCTGTTGCCACAAAGTAGTTAATTCTTAATTAACTTCTTAACGGTACTTCCTAAACGTACAAAGTACAGCCCATTATTTAGATCTTTAAGATCAATCTCTAATGTTCCTTTTACTTTTTGTGAGAATACTTCCTTGCCAAGTAAATCGAAAATCAATAAATCGTTGAGGTCATTTTCTGGTAGACCGGAGATGTAGATGGTGCTTGAAGACGGATTTGGATGGATGGAGAAATTGACCTTTTTATCAATTTCAACGGAACTAATTAAGACTGAAATATTTTGAGTATCCGAAGTACTACAATTAGCAGTTTTATATGTTGCTTGGCAACTAACGGTATAATTTGCAGATGAAGCTGGATATTGATGTTCAATTGTTGAACCAACACCAAATTTATTATCACCAAAATTCCAATAATAATTTACCGATGACTGCTGATTTGTTTGAGTAAATCTAATTCTTCCAGCTCCTAAATCGCTTATAAAAAAGTTTGAAGTAGGTAAATCAACTTTTGTAAGATAAATGGTGTCTTTTGAAATACAGGAATATTTGTTGATTACACTCACCCAAACATTACCTGAAGCACCAGAATAATCGATGGTTCTAGATGTTTCTCCAGTACTCCACAAATAAGAAATTCCTTCTCCTGCATCTAATGCTTTTGAAATACAAAACTCGCTATCGCTCCCTAAGAAAACAGAATTTACAGGAGCAAATACAACTACAAAACAATCTAATAGAAAAACACCCTGATTTAAAAAAATCGAGGAATAAACGTCTGCTTCTTTACTTAAGTATATACTACTATCGTTTGGAATATTATATCCAGTGGAATTAGGGAAAGAAATTGACCAATGTACGTTTTTATTAGGTGGATAAGAGAGCTCAACACTATCTCCTCTGCAAATATAAACCGTATCTTTTCTATCAAAAATTACAGCAGAATTAAGAATTACCGTAGTATCTCTATGAATAACCTGAGAAAACCGTTTAACATCTACAGTATAAACACCTGCTTTTTCATAATTAATATAAGATTTTGAGGAAATAAAAACACCCTTATACTTCCAAACAAAAGTATAAGGTGTATCTGAGTATGAAATATATAAAAATGTAGAAGTTTGCGGTATACTTATGGTATCTGGCAAGTCTATAATGCCTGGAATTTGAGCAAAAGAAGAACTAGCCGACAATAAAGCAATAGTATAAATTAATACAAGACGTTTTAGTTTAAGCATATTACACGAGAAACAAAATTAATGCCAAAAGCAATTTCATTCGCAAAACCTTCCCTTTTTATTATCTTTAAAAAATTAATTAAAATCAAATGGCTACTACTTCCGAATTAAGCAAAAACTCATTCATACGTTACAATAACGAATTATTAAAGGTGATTGAATATGATCATATTACACCAGGTAAAGGAAATGCAATTTATTCTTTAAAATGTAGAAACGTAGAGACGGGAAAACAAAGTGAAGTGCGTTTTCGTTCTGGAGAAAAAGTAGAAATTATTCGTGTAGACGAATACGAAATGCAATACCTCTATTCAGAGGGAGATTCACTGGTTTGTATGAATCAAGAAACTTACGATCAAATACCCGTTCCTAAAACTATTTTCGGAGAGGCCGTACAATTTTTAAAAGAAGGCATGATTTTAAGAATTCGTTTTGATGATAATGAAAAACCATTAGCAGGCGAATTACCAAAACATGTGGAATTAGAAACCGTTTATTCTGAAGTTGGCGTAAAAGGAAAACTATTCAAATTAGCACAAGTAGAAGGAAACATTAATGTTCAAGTTCCTTTGTTTGTTGAAGTTGGCGATAAACTAAAAATCAATACAGAAACTGGCGAATACGTTGAACGAGTAATGAAATCTTAAAAAATTATTTCTTAAAAACTACTTCGTCAAAAGCCAGTCTATTTCTTTCGCCCCATACGCCAGCTTCGGTGCCTGCACCTACAGAAACTACCATATTGATTTCTGCGCCTTTAGGAAGCTTTAAATAACGCTTTAAACGCAATTCATCGAAGCCCTCCATTGGGCAAGTATGAAAACCTTCGGCAGAAATAGATAGCATAAAAGTTTGTGCTGCTAATGCGCAAGATTTATGTGCAGTAATTCGTTGACTAGCTAAACCACCTAATCTAAAAAATGGTTTGTTTAATCCCATTATAAAACTCATGCTTCTTCTTAAAAAAGTGAGTATACCAAATGGATCATTGGTATAGATAACCGACATCAATTTACCATAATAATTTAATCCTTTCTTTTGTCCTTTATTGGGTTCGCCTTTTATAGCCGATTTTATTAAATTTAAATTCCAATTGGCGCGTTGTTTCCATTTGTCTCTTCGCGTTACAAATACCACCATTTGTTTAGCAGTTGATGCGGCACGTTGGTTTAAACAAATAGGTGTCATGGCTTGAATAGCCTCGGGTGTAGACAACCAATAAAACTCCCATAATTGCATATTACTACTATTAGGAGATAAAATGGCGCGTGCTAAACTGGTGTGTATAACTTCGTCTGGTACTTCCACTAATGGATCGAAACCTCTGTTTGATCTGCGGAAATCGACAATTCTTTGAAATTCTGTATTCATATAAACCTAATAGATTTTATAGCTAAATTGTTTTAAAAATGTCTTCAAAGATAAAAATAAAATAAAGCCTTTTTTGTTATCTTAGTGGGGAAATGTAATAATGCTATTAAAGGCCCAAATCAAAACATTTCGATGCTAACATGTCAAAAAAACATCCCCCTAAAAATACCAACCGATCGGAAGAAGGCACACAAATCAATAAATTTATTAGCGCATCTGGCTTTTGCTCTCGACGCGAAGCCGATGAATTAGTGGCCCAAGGCAGGGTGAGTATTAATGATCGAATTGCAGGCGCAACCGCTAGGGTTAAACCAGGTCAACAAGTTGCGGTAGATGGCGAAAAAATAAAACAGCAGAAAATTTCTAAAATGGTTTATTTGGCGTTCCATAAACCAGTTGGCGTTACCTCCACCACCGATTTAGCAGATAAAACAAATATCATTTCGTATATCAACTATAACCAAAGAATTTTTCCAATTGGCAGATTAGACAAAGACTCCGAAGGTCTCATTCTTTTAACCAACGATGGCGATGTAGTCAATAAAATTTTGCGTGCCGAAAACCAGCACGAAAAAGAATACATTGTAAGTGTGGATAAACCCATCACACAAGATTTTATCAATAGAATGTCTAAGGGCTTAGCCATTGGGCCAAGTACCACTACCCTTCCATGTTTTGTTAAACAAGAAGGTTCTAAAAAATTCAGAATTATTTTAACGCAAGGCTTGAACCGTCAGATACGCAGAATGTGTGCCACATTGGAATACGATGTAAAAACATTGAAACGCATTCGGGTAATGAATATACAATTAGGTGATTTAAAATTAGGTCAGTTAAGAAATTTAACTTTCCAAGAAGTAGAAGTTTTGGCCACTTTATTATCACAATCGACCAACGATATTCCTTATAAAGAAAGTAAAAAAGACAATGCTGCAAATGACTTTTCGGAAGGAAAGAAAAAAACAGCCAAAGCATTTTTTGGCGAAAGAAAAAACAAAGCAAACGCAGGCCCTACAGACTTTACAGCCAAAGATAAAAGAGCCGCAGATAGGGCAGAAAAAAAACAAAAACCTTCTCATTTTGAACCTAAAGATGCTGCTAAACGCGGTTATAAAAAAAGGTAATGGGTTTAAAAAGTGCATCAATTAACGAAATCAAAAAAGAATTGGGCTTTTTAAATGAAGCCGAATTAATTGCCCTTTGTTTAAAATTAGGGAAGTATAAAAAAGAGAATAAAGAATTGTTGAACTATTTGCTTTTTGAAGCAAGTAACGAAACACAATTCATCGAAAATGCCAAAGAAGAAATTGCTTTGATATTCGATCAAATCAATACCACAAATAGTTATCTGGCTAAAAAAACCATCAGAAAAGCACTTAAACATGTGCGCAAATATGCTAAATACGCAGGTTTAGCAAGCACAGAAATTATTTTAACCAGTTATTTTTGCCAACAAATTTTAGCTACAGGCATTTCTTTAAACAGTAATATTGCATTGCAGAATTTATATAGCAATCAAGTTAAACGAATCGAAAAACTGATTGCCGGCATGCACGAAGATTTAAGGGCCGATTTTCAAGAATACCTATCCGAGCTCCAATAATTCCCCCAAAAAAGGCAAAAAAAATAGTCCCGTTATTGCTAACGAGACTATTCTTAATTAAATCAGTGTTATTTGCATAACACTCAAATAAGACAATTACTTGCTTATTTCTTTGCTGCTTTCTTTTTAGGAGCTGCTTTCTTAGCTGCTGCTTTTTTAGGTGCTGCTGCTTTTTTAGCTGCTTTCTTAGGAGCTGCTTTCTTAGCTGCTTTCTTAGGAGCTGCTTTTTTAGCTGCTTTCTTAGGAGCTGCTTTTTTAGCTGCTTTCTTAGGAGCTGCTTTCTTAGCTGCTGCTTTTTTAGGTGCTGCTGCTTTTTTAGCTGCTGCTTTCTTTGGAGCTGCTTTTTTAGCTGCTTTTTTTGGTGCTGCTTTCTTAGCTGCCTTCTTAGGAGCTGCTTTCTTAGCTGCTGGTTTTTTTGCTGCTGCCTTTTTAGGAGCTGCTTTTTTAGCTGTTGCCATGTTTTTTTGTTTTAAGTTTTAATAATTAATTATTGTATCGTCGATATCACATCGATAATTTCTTTATATATTAGATCCTCCATTAAGAGGTTCTAGTAAAAATCGCCTTTCAAATTAAAAACAAGATGTTGAAATTTTGTTGAAAAGTAAATTTCTTTTATCTCTTATTTTTTGCATTACAAATTTAAAATTATTTATTTAATAAAAAAACATTTCAAAAAGTTTTCCACATGCCAACATTTGATATCGTCAGTAAAGTAGATTTACAGCTACTAGATAATGCCATTAATAATGCCAAAAAAGAGATCCTAAATCGTTATGATTTTAGTGGTTCTGCAACTACTATTGAACTAGACAAAAAGTCAAATAACATCATGGTTACAACGGAAAATGAAATGCGAATAAAAGCCATTTCAGATGTGATAATTACTAGGATGATGAAACAACAAATTGACCCTAAATGTTTAGACCTTTCTGCCGATGTAATTACCTCCGGAAACATGTTGAAAAAAGAATTAAAAGTGAAGGAAGGAATCGATAAAGAGACCGCAAAAAAGCTAATTAAGGAAATTAAGGACAGTAAAATCAAAGTGGAAACTTCGATTATGAACGATCAATTAAGGGTCAGTTCAAAGAAAATTGACGACTTACAAGCCGTAATTTCTATCATGCGAAACTTCCCATCAGACATCCCCTTACAATATATCAATATGCGATCTTAATTAAATTCCTATACCAAATCCAATTCTAATAATTGGATTATCGTATGGTGAATAAGGACTTTCGGTAAGATTATATAATAACATCATATCTACTACAGATTTGCGCCCAAACACTTGCCTGAAGCCAGCTCCAACGAATAAACTACCAATGTTTTGTCGCGTATTACCTATGTAACGATTGGTCACATAATCGAATGTTGGCGTAGATAAATTCAACCACTCATATTCCACATGTGCTAATATACTTTCAGATAATAGGTAATTACCGAATATTTTAGCACCATAATTATCAGAACGATATTTTAATAAGCTATTATTTATTTTATAATATTGATAGATAACTCCTGTACCGAGCTCTAATTGATCAGTAAAACGGTAACCCACCGTTGGAGATAATAATACTGCGCTTTGGTTAGTAGTAATCCCCACGCCAAAATTACCGCCGTAAACTACCCTATTCCAATCAATTTTGGCTTGCACTACATTTGGCAAGCAGAAAATCAGCAGCATTAATATGCAATAAATTGATTTAGTATTTTTCATAATTGGAGCCTTAATTAAAGATTTTACCTGGATTTAAAATATGATTCGGATCAAAAACAGCTTTGATGCCTTTCATTAAATTGATATGCGCTGCTGGGTATTTGATATCCATGTATTCCTTCTGAACATAGCCAATGCCGTGCTCTCCAGAGAGTGTACCACCAAGCTGTACGGTTAATTCAAAAATTTCTCTGATGCCATTTTTCAATTCTACATGCCATTGCTCGTCTGTTAAATTTCCTCTTATAATATTGATATGCAAATTGCCATCGCCAGCATGTCCATAACAAACCGATTGAAATCCATATTTCGAACCAATTGCTTTTACGCCTTTTAATAGTTTAGCTAACTCGGCGCGCGGCACAACAGTGTCTTCTTCTTTATAAATAGAATTCGCTTTAACAGATAAGGCGATACTTCTTCTCATGCGCCAAAAATCTTCTTTTTGTTGCGCTGAATCGGCAAATAGAATATCTTCTGCCTGATAATTCATTAATACATTCGAGATCTTTTCGCAATCGTTCATTAAAAGATCTAAATCGTTTCCATCGACTTCTATCAGCAAAAACGCTTTTGCTTGTGGATTGATTTGTATGGTTAAATGCTCGTATTTTACCACCCAATCTACCGCTTCTTTCTCGATAAACTCTACCGCAGAAGGATTGTTACCATCTCTGAAAATAGCCGAAACCGCATCACAGGCTAGCTCTTCTGTAGGAAAAGAAGCCAATAACAATAAGTTATGTTTGGGTTGCGGAATCAGTTTAAAAACAATTTTAGTAATGATGGCCAAAGTTCCTTCCGAGCCAATCATTAAATGTGTTAAATTATATCCTGAAGAATATTTCAAAGTATTAGATCCAGTCCAAATAATTTCGCCGTTGGGTAAAACTATTTCCATATTCAATACATAGTCTCTAACTGTTCCATATTTAACTGCTCTTGGTCCACCAGATGATTCGGCTAAATTACCACCCAACATACTTGAGCCTTTGCTCGATGGATCTACCGGATACATTAATCCTTTTTCATTGACTAAATCCATGAACACTTGCGTGATCATGCCAGGCTCTACCGTTGCCTGTAAATTTCTTTCGTCTATTTCAATTAATTGATTGAATCTTTCCATCGACAACAATACGCCACCATAAATTGGTAATGCGCCACCGCTTAATCCGGTACCGCCAGCCCTAGTGGTTACGGGTATGTTGCGCTCATTACAATATTTTAAAATGCTCGAAATTTGACTCGTATTATTGGGTTTCAAAACAACATCTGGATGGAAAACCAAATCTTCTGTTTCGTCGTGCCCATAATTATCTTTTGCTTCTGCAGATATTAAAACCATCTTCTCCCCAACAATCGTTTCAAAAAATGCAAGGTCTTGAGCGTTTATTAATTGGTAATTATTTTTCATAATTCTTGATTAAACTTACCATTGCTTGGCCAATAAAACCATCTATGGGTAAATGTTTTTTTGTCAAATGAATTTCCACTTTGTGCAAGTGATTTGATAAAATTAGCAGCTGTTTTTCGATATTTTGTAAAACGGTTTCTAAGAGTTTTTGCGGATTTTGCATTTGTGTTTTTACAATATCATATATGATTTCGTAATTAATCGTACTGCCCAAGTTTTCATTTTCATATATAGCAGCAGGAATAGCGACCATAATATCTACTAGAAATGTATTACCGATTAGATTTTCTTCCTGATAATAGCCATGATAGGCATAAAATTCGAGGTTTTTAAGGTTAATATGGTACATGCTTTTAAAAATGAGTTTTTTATTACATTTGTCATAAAATTATAAAATATTTCGACACCGAATGGCAAAGACAGATCTTTTTGAATCACCAGATTATTATTTCTTAGATGAATTATTAACCGATGAACATAAATTGGTTAGAGCAGCAGTAAGGGATTTCGTTAAAAAAGAAGTGAGTCCTATAATTGAAGATTACGCACAACGCGCGGAATTCCCTAAACAACTTATAAAAGGCTTAGGCGAAATTGGCGCATTTGGCCCAACGATACCCGTTCAATACGGTGGCGGCGGAATGGATTACATCGCTTATGGATTAATTATGCAAGAAGTTGAGCGTGGCGATTCGGGCATTCGTTCAACCGCATCTGTTCAAGGTTCTTTAGTAATGTATCCTATTTACGCTTACGGAAACGAAGCGCAACGCAATAAATATTTACCAAAATTAGCTACTGGCGAAATGATGGGATGCTTTGGTTTAACAGAGCCTAATCATGGATCTAATCCAAGTGGCATGACTACTAATTATAAAGATGCAGGCGATCATGTGATTTTAAATGGTGCAAAAATGTGGATTTCGAATTCTCCATTTGCAGACATTGCGGTTGTTTGGGCTAAAAATGAAGAAGGTAAAATCAAAGGCATTATTGTAGAAAGAGGTATGGAAGGTTTTACCACGCCAGAAACTCATAATAAATGGTCTTTACGTGCATCAGCTACCGGCGAATTGGTATTCGATAATGTAAAAGTTCCTAAAGAAAATATTTTACCAAATGTAGAAGGATTGAAAGGACCATTAGGTTGTTTAAATCAAGCTAGATATGGCATTGCTTGGGGCGCAATTGGTGCTG
>CAIMAP010000176.1 GCA_903838995.1 uncultured bacterium
AGGCTATTTGCCCGTATGCCCGTATCCGCCTTCGCCGCGGGCCGTCTCGGAAAGCAGCGTAACTTCTTCCCAGGTAATTTGGGCATGAGCCGCTAAAACCATTTGTGCAATTCGCTCTCCTGGTTCGACCACAAAAACTTGATCCGAGAAATTAATCAATAGCACTTTTATTTCGCCACGGTAATCGGCATCGATGGTGCCCGGCGAATTTAAAACCGTAATGCCATTTTTAAATGCCAAACCAGAGCGGGGTCTAATTTGCGCTTCGTAACCAATGGGCAATTCAATAAATAAACCCGTTGGAATTAATTGGCGTTGCATAGGTGCAATGCTAATAGCCTCTGTTAAATGTGCGCGTATGTCTAAACCTGCTGCATGAGCTGTTTCGTAAGCTGGCAATGCATTGTTCGAGCGGTTAATGATTTTTACTTTCATGGTTTAATTTCTGAAAAGCTGAAGCAAAAAAGCTTAAGCGAATTTTTTATTTTTAAAATCTTCGATAAAAGCAATGGCAATGTATAAAATAAAAATGCCGGTTTGTGCTAATTGTAAAAACAGCAGATTCCCTTTGCCAATAAAGCTTTCGAGCGATCTGGCGAAGAAATAAAAGGCCAACATTAATACAAAATAAAAGAAAGCTTTTCGAATTTCGTAAGGTACCGGATAATGTTTTTGACCCACAAAATAGCAAGCCAACATCATAATGAAATAACAAGCTAGTGTAGTATAAGCCGAAGCTACAAAACCATAAATAGGAATTAAATACACATTCAACCCAATGGTAATAATTGCGCCTAATAGGGTAAAGTAAAAACCATAATAGGTTTTATCGCCAAGTTTAAACCAAATCGATAAGTTCATGTAAATGCCGAAAAATAAATTCGCTAGTAATAAAATGGGCACTACATGTAAACCCGAACGGTAGTTTGGACCAATTAATGTTTCGATAAAATTGATATGCGTCATTACCCCTAAGAAGATGGCGCAACAAGCAATCACATAATAGCGCATTACCTTTGCATAAGTTTGTTGGGCATTGCTTTCGGCGGCTACTTTAAAAAAGAAAGGTTCGGCGGCCATCCTAAACGCTTGCGTAGCCAAGGTCATAAAGATACTGAGCTTATACGCTGCATTGTAAATTCCAATTTGTGTTAAGCGACTTTCTATGCTACCGGGCAAATAAAATTTCAATAAAATTCGGTCGAGGGTTTCGTTTACCATGCCGGCTAAACCTGCAAATAATAATGGCAATGCATAAACCAACATGGGTTTTAATTTATCCATGGCTACACGCAATTGCACTTGCAAAATTTCTTTGTATAATAACAACAGCGTGGTAATCGAGGCCAATAAATTAGCTACAAAAATATAAAATACCGAATCGGATGCTTGGTAAAATGCCACCCAAAAACTGCTTGGGTTTTTAGCAACATACCAAGGGCAAAAAACCAAAAAGTAGAAATTGAAAAACACATACACTAAAATATTAGCCATGCGTATGCCTGCAAATTTCTTTGGTTTATTATCCAATCTAATTTTTGCAAATGGAATAGCGGTCATAGCATCGATGGCTAAAATAGCCGCCAGCAAATAGACATAGCTGATTTGGTAAACGCTTGTGTTTAATGTTCCAGTAGCCAACCAAGTTAAAATGGGTTGCGCAAAAAGGGCAATGCCCGAAGAAAATAAAATGGCAATCCAAGCAACGGTAATAAATGCGGTCGAATAAATTTTATTTTTGTCTTCGGCTTGGCTGGCAAATCTAAAAAATGCCGTTTCCATTCCGAATAAAAATATAATATTGATAAAACTAATGTATGCGTAAAATTCGCCAATTACCCCGTAGTCTTGTTGGGGTAAAACACGCGTATGCAAAGGCACCAATAAATAGTTGAGCATTCTTCCTAAAATACTGCTCAAACCATAGTAGGCCGTTTGCGATGCGAGTTTTTTAAGCGAAGCCATTTATTTTTTGACTAAAAAATTATTGAAGTTTTTCATTTCGGATTCGTTTACCGTTACAGCTTCAACCACTGCACGCTCGGGGCCTTCGTTACACCAGTCTACAAAAGAGTCGAGCATAAAGTCATCGCCCTCGGCTTCGCAATAGACGCTGCCATCTGCTTGATTCATAATAAATCCGCTAATGCCCAATTGATCGGCAACCGCTTTGGTCGAATCGCGGTAATAAACGTCTTGCACTTTTCCTGTTACGGTAATATTGAAATGTTTTTTCATCCTTAAAAATTACGCTTACCGTTTCGGCATTTAATATAAGCACACAAAATTATTTTTTCGGGCCAAAGTTAAAGGTCATGTAATACAATTGTCTTACTTCGCCTTGTTTACGGCCGGGAACCCAACGCGGCATTAATTTAATAATGCGCAAAGCTTCGTCGTCGCAACCATAACCAATGCCTTTAATGATTTTCGGAAATTCAATGTAACCATTGGTACCTATATAAAAACTAGCAATTACTTTTCCAGTAATTTCGTTTTCTTTAGCAATGTTAGGGTAACGCAAATTAGCGGTGATAAAATCTTTGAACTCTACTGCACCACCCACAAACATCGGCACTTGCGTTAAGTCTTTGTAAAAAGTAGTATCAACTTCGGCTTGCTTTAAAAAATATTTAGCCAAGGTATCTGGTTTCGAAAATAAAATTAATCCAGTCGAATAATTGTATTTGAAATACGTTTTCATACTGTCGGTATAAAAAGTCCAAATACCACTGCGTTGGTTATCGGCATAAGATCCTACTTTGCTTGGCGTACCATAATTGGTATTGTAACGCGCATAATAACCGGTTTTAAAAGTACTGGCCGAATCTTTGGTAT